>CAJXUL010000026.1 GCA_913060615.1 uncultured Gammaproteobacteria bacterium
GAGATAGGAGTCCGTCTCGTGGGCTCGGAGATGTGTATAAGAGACAGACCTCACCCCAAGTGGGATGAGCGACCTGTTGCGTTAATCGTCTTAGAGCCGGGTAAAGAAGTTACCCAAAAGCAAGTACTAGCACATTGCGAAACAGCCTTTGCTAAATGGCAGCTGCCAGACGAAGTACTCTACATAGACGCTATTCCATTAACCTCTACCGGCAAAATGGACAAGAAAGTGGTCAGAGCTGATTTGGACGCAAAAGGCTATAAACTACCTTCGCTGCGCGCCTAGTTTAGGCGGACTTATAAAGCGGCAATTGTTGTTGGACACACAGCCTATTTCTAATGCCAGTGAGCGCTGGCGTTAGGGCAGTTGTTAGGGCAGGTGTTAGAGAAGGCCTTAGAGCTTGCCTTAGAGCTTGCCTTAGAGGAGGCGTTAGGCCTGTATTAGGCTGTTGCTTGTATTGGGGCTAATAAGTTCTAGCCAAACTAAGAAAAGGCTCGGCGTTCTGCGTTGGGCCTTTTTTATACGGATAATTGTATCTGTATCGCCTATACAGGGGCAGTAATTGCCAGGGCCGATATGGGGCAAGCGACGGGCAAAGAAACGGGCAAAGAAACGAAGAAAGAAATGGCCAAAAAAATGGGGAAAGAAAATGTTTGATGATCAAAGTATCGACGCTTTAACAGAGTTACAAATGCCAGAGTCTTTGGTGCCGCACAAACACAGCGCCGACCCTTTTGCCTGCCCATGCTGCGCCAACGTATTTTCCGAAACCCTGCGACTAACTGATACAGACCTCAGCGAGCACGCTAAAGGGCTGCCGCCAGGCCAGCGAAGCATAGGTACGCCAATGTTGGTGACCAACGCACACATCATCACAATGGATGCGAGTCAGCCCAATGCAGACGCCATGATTGTAGTGGACGGCAAAATACAGTGGGTGGGTATGCAAGCGGACGTGCCAGAAGAACACAATGAACTTAAGCGGTTAGACCTTAAAGGCAAAATTGTGGTGCCCGGATTTGTTGAACCACATATGCACTTGCCGCCTCTAGCCATGCTGCATAGTTTTTCCAATATCGGTCCGAATAAATTCGACACAGCGGCCGATGCATTAGGGCAGCTAAAAGCAGACGCTACCAACACACCGAAAGGTGAATGGGTGGTGGGACGTCAATTTGACCCGTCACTGCAGCAAGGCCCAGACTATTTAACCCGGCAAATGCTGGACGAAGTAAGTATTGACCACCCCGTATTTGTCTACAACGCGTCACTGCATTTGGGTTACTGCAACAGTGTTGCAATTGAACTGGCTGGGCTAGATGAGAATACCCCGGACCCACAGGGCGCAGAGTTAGGTCGTGATGCTGACGGAAAACCTAATGGTGTGCTGAAAGCGGGGCCAGCAATGGCGTTGGTCGTACGCCACAATACTAAGCTAAAAGAACAGAATTTGGCGGAAGCCTGCCTAAGCGTCTTTAATTCTGCCAATGAAGTAGGCATTACCACTCTGTGCGATCAAGGCACTGGTATGTTCCAAGGCCCAAAAGAATTAGATCTATATCAAAGCCTCCATGACAGCGGTCGTATGACCGCGCGTTTTCGTTACTGTGTTTCACAAGCCGCTGCAAAGCGCTGGGACGAAATTGGCTTAACCTGGGGCGAAGGTGACGAATGGGTGCGCCGAACCGGCTGGAAAATAGTATCCGACGGATCTAACCAAGGCCGCACAGGTTTACAGCGCGAGGCTTTTGTTGGCTCCGATGCCAAAGGCATGGCCTATATAGAAAAAGACGAGTTAGATGAGGCGGTAGAAAAGCGCCTACGCGAAGGTTGGGCGGTGTGCGTGCATGCCAATGGCGATGCGGCCATTGATCGCGTGTTAGATGCATTCAGCAAAGCCAAGGCCAAAGGCTTAGACCCAGCGGCCCAGCGCTGCCGCATTGAGCATTGCAGCATATTGCACGACGATCAAATTGAAAAAATAGCCGAGCTAGGGTTATCACCCAGTTTTTTAATTGGCCACGTACATTATTGGGGCAAGGCTTTTGTTGAAGACATATTTGGCCCAGAAAAAGCAGCAAAGTTGGATCGTACAGGCGCTTGCGAGGATCGGGGTATCCGTTGGACCATTCATTCGGATGACCCTGTGACCGAAATGAATCCACTGCGGTGTATGGAAAACGCGGTAACAAGGACCATGTGGCGGTCAGATCAACTGTTGTCGCCAGAAGAACGCGTACCCGCTGCTGCGGCGTTGCGCGCTGTGACCATTGATGCCGCTTGGCAATGCCACTCAGATCATGAGGTAGGTAGCTTAGAGACAGGTAAGTTCGCGGATTTTTTAGTGTTAGATAAAGATCCGTTAACCGTTGCCCCAGAACAACTAGGCGCAATACAAGTGTTGGAGACTTGGGTTAATGGCGAACAGGTGTTCGCTCGGACATAGAAATATGAATTGCCCCTAAAAAATTGATTAGCCTCGTTTTGTAACCCCAAGATGTCCTATCCACACTTGTCCACGGCCCTGACCCGCAGTAATTGCCCTGATTTTTGAGGTTTCTCTTTGCTGCCCGCTCACTTTTTGTGAACTAGTTCACATTTTTAGAAATTACGTTGTTTTTTAAGCGCCTATTTCGTCTCTTTTTGTCCCAATTTTTTCATTTGTCCACGCCTAGTCGTGGACGGTGCACCTCCTATGTTTTTAGGTTTTTTTTCTGACTAATTTGTTTTTACGGCGGCATATATATGCCTTCCAACACACCATCCCATTCACTCACATGCCAGCCGTTACCCCTCTGGTTTGGTCCTTTGCCACTCCACGCTTCTGCTGGCGTTCCCCCATTTAGGTTTTGGTGGGGGCGAACATGGTTGTACCAGTTTCTGAAGATATGCAGGCTGGATGTCATTTCATCGGCGGGGATGATTACTTGTTTGGTGTGTTGTTTTAAAGTGCCAAAGAACCTTTCAATTCTTCCATTTTGCCAAGGGCAGGCTACCTCAGTGGTTTGGTGTTTTATGCCTAAAAACCATAAACCGAAGCGGAACAGTTTGGAGGTAAAACACGCTTCATTGTCTGTGCGTAGAGATTTAGGTTGTCCGTATTGCTCTATGAGGTTCAGTAATGCCCGCAGCAGTGCAATGCTGGTTTTGCGCCGCACAGACATTAAGCCGATACACGCTCTGGTGCCTGCATCTATACAACCCAATAGCCTGTGGGGTTGGTTATTGTTGTCTTTGATCTGGGTTAAATCCATTTGCCAGAGTGTGTACCGGGGAATAGGGGCAGGGGGCTTTGCTTTGATGCGCCTGCGCTCTAACAACACTTCATGTTTGTAGCGAGACAGGGTTTTATAAACCCAAGACTTGCTGACGGTCATGCCTTTGGAGGTGGCATATAGCCGGTTAAAAACAAAGGCCAACTTGTGCCCGCTGTTGTGTAGGCATTTTTTGTTTAGGCGGTTTTTGTGTAGGCGAGTATTGCTTATTTAAGTATGTATTGAATTGCTCGTTTCAAGTTAGCAGCGACGCCAGTATTAGCAGACGGCTGCTAATACTGGCGTCGCTGGCGTGATTGAACCTTCTATCGGCGCAACACTGCCCAGCGCTTTGCTGGCTTTGCCCTTGTTACAGACTTACTACTGATTCATATACGCGGCTACTCGCTGATCTATGTTTTGACGTAGGTTCATGTGGAACAGACTGTAGTCGTATACGTGGTAGTTGCCGGGTCCGAATGCCATGAGCGTATATTTGTCTGATTTAACCTCAGAGATAATCAGTTGGCCATTGTTGCATTTAGCGTCGGTGACCCCTGGTTCAATTCCCCCCCCAGCCATAAAAACAACGCCGCCGAGATTTTCTTCAAAGCCCGCCTGCTTTTCATCAACTTGCCATGTGAGCGGGTTTACGCAGATGTCGCCAGGTGTGCCAAGAATTACGTCAGCACCTTGGGTGTTGGTATTCCAGGAAACCTGGCAGTTGATTTGCTCCGGGGAGGTGCAAATATCCAGACCATTGCTGCCGTCCAAGGAAAAGCCTATTGGGTAGGCGGCAACCAATCGTTGGGCCAGATCAGTGCCGACAATTTCTTCCTTAATAAGTCTGTCCGAGTGGAAAGAACCTTGGCTATGCCCGGCCAAAATGAAAGGCCGCCCCTCATTGTGGTTTTCAATAAAGTACTTGAATGCGGTTTTGACATCGCTATAAGCCAGTTCTAATGCTTGTTCACCATTTTTGACTTCGCTTGTGTCAGTAAAACTGTACAAGGTGGCTTGGCGGTAGCGTGGTGCATAAACGTCGCAGCAGCCATTGAACACACTGGCTTGGTCACGCATAACCCATGAATCGGTGATTTCATTTGCGCGTTCGTTGTCTAGCGGCTGGTTCCAATTGCTGGGGGAGATGAAAGTAGTTGGGTGAACGAAGAAAACGTCTACTGCTACTTTTGAATTAGTATCCAAGGTCAGTCCAGTTGGTATGACATCGGCGGAGTCTTCGCGGTTGGGTAAGGCAGCCCAATTTGTATCGTTAGTGTAGTCTGGCGCAGCAGCAGGTGCTAGATCAGCAAAATCATGACCGGGTGCCATGTAATAAAAACCCACGGCCATCATTAATGGTCCGCGATAAATGAAACCGAATACACCCAGTACGACGACCAGTGCGCCTAGGCCAATTAGAAACTTTTTCATATATAGACTCCCCTCTATGTTTTGTTCAGTTCATTTGTTGGTGTAGCGTTACATCTCTCTGTTACTTAGCAGATATCTGACTGTTACCTGCTGATAGTCTATATGTTGCGCCGGTCTCTTATCAGTGAAACCGGCTTTTCCATCAATGGTCGTACAAGTACTATTGCCTGTGGTAGGTCAGGGCTTGACCGAAAGGTCCGGGTTGTACGCTGCCGTCTGAGTAACGCAGATGGCCGTTTACCCAGGTTTTATCAATACGATGACTGAATTTGTGTCCTTCGAAGGGACTCCAACCGCACTTGCTTAAAATGGGCATTTCTACATGTTCGCTGTCTGGTGAAACCAATATCAGGTCGGCAAAATAGCCTTCACGGATAAATCCGCGTTCTGCAACCTGATACAAAATGGCAGGCGCATGGGCAGTTTTATGGACTATTTGCTCAATGCTAAATGTGCCGTCAGTTACTCTATCTAACAGAGAAATAACGGCATGTTGTACCAATGGCAGTCCCGCTGGTGCTGTTGAATACTTGCGGCCTTTTTCTTCCCAAGTGTGTGGGGCATGGTCTGTTGCAATAACATCTATACGATCCTCGGCAACTGCTTTAAGCAAGGCTGCTTGGTCTGCTGGTGTTTTGATTGCTGGGTTACATTTGATCAGTGCGCCTTTTTCAGCGTAGTCATCGGAGTTAAAGAATAGATGGTGCACACAAGCTTCTGCGGTAATTCGTTTACTCTCAATTGGACCTTTGTCAAACAGGTCTAATTCCTTGGCGGTAGTTAAGTGCAGTACATGTAGTTTTGTACCGTGCTTTCTGGCTAAGCCTACGGCCAGAGAGCTGGAGGCATAACAGGCTTCCACAGAACGAATATTGGGGTGTTCAGAGAAGGGGATGTCTTCGCCCCATTTTGCTGTGGCTGCGGCCTCGGCTTCCAAAATCATAGGCGTACTTTCACAGTGGGTGGCCACCAATAGCGAGGTGGCTGCAAAAATGCCCTCTAGGGTTGCAGTATTGTCTACCAACATATTGCCGGTGCTTGCGCCCATAAAAATCTTTACGCCACAGGTTAGGCTGGTGTCTACGCTTTTAACCGCTTCTAAGTTGTCGTTGGTGGCGCCCAGATAAAAACCGTAATTAGATGCCGAGCATTTAGAGGCTCTGTCGCGCTTGTCTATCAGCGCTGCTTGAGAAATTGTCAGTGGATTACAGTTGGGCATTTCCATATAACTGGTAATGCCTCCCGCTACTGCCGCTGCAGATTCTGTGGCTATAGTGCCTTTGTGCTCTAGGCCGGGCTCACGAAAATGCACTTGGTCGTCGATCATGCCTGGCAGTAAATAGGCACCTTTGGCATCTATGGTTTCGCAATTCTCAGGCGCGGGTACATTAATGCCCTTAATGCGTTCGCCCTCTATAACGACATTACCTTCAATAATGGTGCCTTCATTGACGATACGCGCATTGACTATTTGATAGTTCATAATTTAATTCTGACCTCTGCTTCTATTTCTACAGGTACGTTAAAGGGTAGTTCCGCCATGCCTACGGCAGAGCGGCTGTGTGCGCCAACCTCGGGTCCAAAGACATCCAAAATAAGATTAGAGCAGCCGTTAATGACGCCCGGCAGTTGATTAAAGCCAGGCGCGGTGTTGACCATACCAAAAACGCGTAACCAACTGGCGACGCGATCTAAATTACCAATACTTGCCTTAATGCTGGCGATGAGGCCTAGACCTACTTGACGGGCAATTTCGTTGGCCTGTTCGGGGTCTATTTCTGCGCCTACTTTGCCAAGCGCTTTGCTCATTTTACCGTCGAGATCAGTGGGTACGTGTCCAGATAAATATAAATGCGTGCCATCTATTCGCACCAAGTCGAAGGGTAGGTGTCCGGTGTCCATGGGCTTGGGCAAGACTAAGCCCATGTCTTTAATGCGCTGTTCAACACTCATGCGTTTCTCTCAATTTTACGGCTCAATGACGGCGGCGGTACTGACGCCAAGATGGTTGCCAGCCCAACAACAGATTAATTGGCTAAGGCCTTTTTAGCCAGTGAGAATGGGTGGTTTTTCTACCGGCTCCTTTGCTCGATTAGTGCAAAATTGAGTGTTTGCTCAATGGCTTAGAGTGCCTTGTGGTCATGCATTGTCTAGAGAAAGTGCTTAATTGCACTTAGTGCAATTGCTTATTTACTGCATAATCTCGGGATGAAACCAATTACAAAAAATCACACCGCGGTTTTGCAGCACTTACAGCGCATTTTACCTGCTGAGTGTTTGATTACTGACAATGCTGGCCTTAGGCCTTACGAAACTGACGGACTCACTGCCATTCGGGAAATGCCTTGGGTGGTTGTGCTACCCGAAACCGAAGCTCAAGTAGTGGACGTAATGGCCATATGCCGCGAGCACGGTGTCCCTGTTATTCCTCGCGGAGCGGGTACGGGGCTCTCCGGTGGCGCGCGCCCACATAAAGACGGCGTGGTGCTTGGGTTGTCCAAGATGAACAAAATTCTTTCTATAGACCCGGAGAATCGGGTTGCCCAAGTGCAGCCTGGGGTGCGTAACTTGGCCATTTCTAATGCCGCCAAGCCCCATGGCTTGTACTACGCGCCGGATCCTTCTTCTCAGATCGCATGCAGTATTGGCGGCAACGTTGCCGAAAATGCGGGTGGGGTACATTGCTTAAAATACGGGCTTACTGTGCACAACGTGTTGGGCGTGCGGGTGCTGACCAGCGACGGTGATGTAATGGAAATTGGCGGCGCGCTTTACGACAACCCCGGTCTGGACATGCTTGCGCTACTTTGCGGCTCTGAAGGCATGCTGGGTATTGTTACCCAGGTGACCGTTGCGCTGTTACCGGAGCCTGAGAAAAAGTCTGTAATTTTGGCCGGTTTTAAACAGGTAACTGATGCCGGCAATGCGGTCGCCAGTATCATTGGCGCGGGCATTATTCCCGCAGGCATGGAGATGATGGACAAGCTCGCTGTGCAAGCAGCCGAGCAGTTTGCCCATGCAGGTTATCCTTTAGATGCTGCGGCGATTTTGATTATTGAGTTAGACGGTGCTGAAGCGGAGTTAAGTGCTGTGACCGCCCAAGTAATAGATCATTTAAACGCCAGCGGTGCCTATCAAATTGACCAAGCCGACGATGCCGAAACTCAAGCCAGATTGTGGAAGGGTAGAAAGTCTGCGTTCCCTGCTGTGGGGCGACTGTCTCCAGATTATATTTGCATGGACGGCACCATTCCTCGGCATCAGTTGGCGAATGTGCTGACGCAAATTGACGAGTTATCTGAGCGTTTTGGTCTGGCGGTAGCCAATGTCTTTCACGCAGCAGATGGCAATTTGCATCCGTTGATTTTGTTTGATGCCAACGTGCCGGGACAAACCGAGAATGCTATGGCAATGGGTGGTGAAATTTTACAGTGCTGTGTAGCCGCCGGTGGCACAGTGACTGGGGAGCACGGTATTGGTGTAGAGAAACTAGACACCATGTGTGTGCAATTCACCAGTGATGAGTTGGACCAGTTCTTTCGTATTAAAGACGCCATGGATCCCAGTGGCGTTTTAAATCCCGGTAAGGGTATTCCCACGCTGACCCGCTGCGGTGAGTTGGGCGGCATGCACGTGCATAAGGGGCGCCTGCCGTTTCCTGAATTGGAACGTTTCTGATGGCCGCAGATTTAAGTGCGCAGATTATAAGCAGTGTTAAAGACGCGCATGCCAGTGAGCAAAGTCTGGTCATCAGCGGGCAGGGCAGTAAAGGTGCTTGGTTACCCGATGCAGTGATTGGTGCCGGTGGCAGTTTGGACGTAACAGGCCACAGCGGCATTCAAGCTTACCAGCCAGAAGAATTAGTGATCACTGCACGCGCTGGCACTTCACTAGAAGAAATTAATGCAGTGCTTGCGGCAGAAGGCCAGATGCTTGCCTGCGACCCCCCCAGATTTCAACCAAGCCAAGCGGATGTAGTGGTCGGCGGTAATGCAGGCGGTACCTTGGGCGGTGTTGTAGCCACCGGTTTAAGTGGTCCCGGACGTCCCTGGAGTGGCGCTGTGCGTGACGCCATTTTGGGCGTTGAGCTGGTCAATGGCAAAGGTGAGTACTTGAAGTTTGGTGGCCAGGTGATGAAGAACGTGGCCGGCTATGATGTGTCGCGTTTGCAAGCTGGCGCCTGGGGTAATCTTGGCGTGTTGGCTAGCATCAGCATTCGCGTACACCCCACATGGCAAGATCAATGTACGCTGGTTTTCCAACTGTCTGCCGAGCAAGCACAACAAAAATGTTTGCTTTTGGCGCAGCAAAATTTACCGTTACAGGGTACTTGTTGGCGGGGTGGGTATTTGTATTTGCGCTTAGGTGGGCATGCCAGTGGCGTGGCAGGTGCAAAACTGGCATTAAACGGCGAGGTGATGCAAAGGGGTGCGGATCTAGAGTTTTGGGCACACCTGCGTGACCATAAAGCAGATTTTTTTCAGCAAGAGCTTTTTCCGCAAATGCTAGGGGCTAAGAAAATTTGGCGCTTAGTGGTACCCAGTGCTGCGCCGTTGCCGGGCAATTGGCTTGGCGCGGATGACTTGCTTATTGAGTGGGGGGGCGGCTTGCGCTGGCTGCGCCACGATGATGATGCGGCGGTAGTAGCCTACGCTAAGAGTGTCGGTGGATGGTGTTGGGCTAAGGGTGAGCAAATGCCAATTGATGCCGTGCAGGCCCGCTATATGAATGAGTTGAAACGCGCCTTCGACCCAAAGAATATTTTTCTTAGTCCTATGGCTCTAAATCAGAGCCTGCATTCAAATCAACAACCAAACCTGCAAGAGCGTCAGCAACATGCAGACTAATTTGCCCCCAGAATTTATTGCCACCAGTCGCGGTCAGCGTGCGGACGAAATTCTACGTAGCTGTGTGCATTGCGGTTTTTGCAATGCCACCTGCCCAACCTATCAACTTTCTGGCGATGAGTTAGACGGGCCTCGAGGCCGCATTTACCTTATTAAAGAACTGTTGGAAGAGGGGACTAATAAAGCCAGAGCCACCCAGCATCTAGACCGCTGTTTAACTTGCCGAGCTTGTGAAACGACTTGCCCCTCCGGTGTGGCGTACGGCGAACTGGCTGAAATTGCTCGAGAAGAACTAGGCCCAACGCGGCCCGGTGTTACGGGTTTGACGCGTTTATTTTTGCAATGGCTTATCCCGAATCACCGCATATTGCGCACCATGTCCTACGTTGGTCGTTACTTTAAGTGGCTACTGCCTGAGGCATTAGCCAGCCAAGTACCGAGCAAGATCAGTAAGACGCTTGGTAGTCAGCCCAGTCAAAATGTCCATGCGCGTAAAATTTTATTGCTGCAGGGTTGTGCCCAACAGGTCACTACTGGTGAGGTGAATAAAAGTTTGGTTTCGCTGTTAGATGCACATGGCATTGGTGTTGTCACCACGCCTGAAGAGGGCTGCTGTGGTTCTCTTGATTTACACCTGGGTGATTCAACAAAAGCGAATGCTGCTATTCGGCGAAATGTGGATGCTTTGTTTCCCCTTCTTGATGGAGGAGTGGGTGGAGGAGTGGAAGGCATTATTTCCACCGCCTCTGGCTGTGGTGTCACAGTGAAGGATTACGCTCGGATATTGGCGGACGACCCTGAGTACGCCGATAGGGCTAAAGTACTTTCGGCTAAGACCTATGACATTAGCGAATATTTAAGCCAAGCTAATTTGCCATTAACGGCCAAGCAACCGGGCCAAGCCATTGCATGGCACTCGCCTTGTAGCTTGCAGCATGGGCAAAAGATCACCGGCGTGGTTGAAAGTTTATTGGAAAATGCCGGTTATACCCTAGTGCCCGTAGCGGATAGTCACTTGTGCTGTGGCTCTGCAGGCACTTATTCGGTGTTGCAATATGAGCGTGGCGAAGCCTTGAAACAGCTCAAGCTAGAGAACTTACTGGCGGCGGATCCACAAGTTATTGTGACCGCCAACGTGGGCTGCCAAAGCCATCTGGCTACGGGTACGTCTCGTCCGGTATTGCACTGGATCGAAATGCTTAAGTAATTTAGTCTCTAGGTTCGAAACATCTGAGGGGATGGAAGTGACTGAAGAGAATGAGGGTGCATCCGCACGGGACTATGGGTTTTTAATGTTCCTCACGTTGCTCAACGTGATGAACTTTGTAGATCGTCAATTGTTGGCCAGCTTTGCCAACTGGATCGTACCTGATTTGGGCTTAACCAATACTCAGTTTGGTTGGCTCACCGGCATGATTTTCATTGTCTTTTATTCGGTTGCAGGCTTGGCGATGGGCGTTTTGGCTGACCGTGTAAACCGTACACGTCTGATCGCTGTTGGCTTGGCCCTGTGGAGTGCGTTAACCGCCATCTCCGGTATGGCCAAAGGCTTCGTCAGCTTAGCTATTCCACGGCTCTTTATTGGTGTTGGTGAGTCCATCATGACACCTACCTCCATGTCTCTATTGGCGGATCGCTTTCCGTCTTCACGCTTGGGCTTTGCCAGTGGTGTTTACTACATGGGCGTACCCATTGGTGTGGCAACCAGCCTCTTTGTTGTGGCCTATCTAGAGCCAATCCTCGGCTGGCGCGGCTGTTTTTATGCGCTTGGTGGTATTGGACTGTTGCTGGCTATTGTCATGTTCTTTATGAAAGAAACGCCGCGCCGCCACGAAGTGGAAGCCACATCTCCGGTAGAAAAACTCAGCGTCAAAGAGATTTTGGCAACGTTAAAGGAAGCGCTAGTGCGCTCTCCTGCATTGGCCATGACGGTTGCTGGCGGCGTAGCCTTTCACTTTATTCTTGGCGCAGCTGTATTTGAGCAACTTTGGTTCGTGCAGGAACGCGGCTTTGACCGTACTGAAATTGCCGAGCTTAGTGGTTGGTTGGCTTTCACTGGTGGCATATTAGGCAATTTGTTCGGCGGCATCGGTGGCGACATGTTTCTGCGTAGAACTGGCATGGGCAGACCTATGTTCTTGTTCTGGATTATGTTGGTGCTGACCCCAATTGGTTTGGCTTATCGCGTTGCAGATCCAACGTCCATATTCTTTATGGTGGGTATTTTTGCTGGCTATTTTCAACTGGGCTGCTTCTACGGACCTACATTCTCCACGGTGCAGGAACTGGTACCGCCACAGATTCGCGGTACCGTAGTGGCCTTTTACATTCTTTCTCTGAACTTCGTTGGTTTAGGTTTGGGTGTTACAGGCGGCGGTTACTTTATTGATTGGATGATTTCTCAGGGCCACCCAGAGCCTTATACCATTACGTTGATTGTCTTTACTGCCATTTCAATGCTCGCCATCCCTATGTTCTATATGGCCGGCAAGCGTTTTGAAAGGGATCGTCAGGCACTGTATGACAGTGTGGCAGACTGATCGACTGAGCTTGAATCGCTGGCAGCAAGATGATCTGCCAGCGCTTTCTACTTTATTGACGCATGGGGCCACCATGAGTCACTGGCCCCAGCCCTTTACCCCACAAGATTTCCAAGAATGGCTGCAGCGTGCGCTAGCCCCTTCAGTAAATGGTTGTGCTCGCTGGCGTTGTAACCGCACTGCTGATGGCGTGCTGGTTGGTGATGTGGGTGTTGTGCACAGACAAATTCTCGAACAACCCGTATTTGATTTGGGCTATATCATCCACAAAGATTTTTGGCATATGGGCTATGGGCGCGAGGCAGTGATTGGCGCCATTGCCTGGGCCAAGGGACAGGGCATTAGTGAGTTAGTGGCGAATATGGCAGTGGATAATGTGCCATCTTGGTCTTTGGCCGAATCTGTGGGTATGCAGCGCAGCGAAATGTTTGCTAACCCCAAAAACAAATTCAAAGATACTTATATTTACCGTTTGCAGCTCTAATGGTTTTAGCGCGCTTCTAGCAGCTCTTGGGTGAGCTCACCTACTCCTTTTTTTTTTGCCTGCTGATACTATTAAAAAGGGTTAACTAAAAAGAGTTAACTAAAAAGAGTTGGCGCTGCATCGGCCAACCCTTATACCTTTGATGTACGGTCTTTAACTTTCGATCTGCTTATAGGCGGTTAGCGCCTAATTTTTAATTAGCTTCGGATTAGCCTTCAATAAGCGTCGCTGAGGCTACAGAAATTTGTACCTCGCCCTGAGGGCTGACCAATCCAGTATTAATCAACTTCGTCTCACTAGCTCCAAATAGGTTGATCTGACGTCGACCGCTTCGCGCATTGCCTTGCTGGTCTATGTAACGAATTGACAGAACTACATTTTTGAACGCCCGAGGTGCTCGGTTGGCAACTTCAATTTGTATGGCGCTGGCCTCGTTTCTGCCATAGCGCACGCCAATGAATGCGCCGGGGTTGCGTGCTACATCTATCTTGATCAATGAATTTAAGGCGGCTTGGCCAGACGCGCTGGGATCCTGAGAGGCGGCTGCAAAGTATTCTCGGGCCTCGTCTGTATTACCTTGGCGCTCAGCGATATTGCCTAATGCGTTATAAGCTTGTGCCGTTGGCAGTAATTCTAAGCTGCGATTGAGGCGTGATTTTGCTTGGTTCAATGCGCCTTGTTTTTCACTGGTAATGCCGCTTTGTAGGTGCGGGTAAAAGAAGCCGGGGTTTAACTGAATGGCTTCAGCATAGGCATTTTGTGCTGAGGTGTAGCGTTTGGTGTCTAACTCAAGGTCGCCTAAAAACGAGTGGAAGTGGCCTTCGTTGGGTTCCATTTTGATCGCCTGGTTAACGAGTTTTCTAGCCTCTTTAGGCCGATTGTCCTTGGCCATTTTGCGTGCTTTTTCATAATTTTCGTAGGCCGGTTTGGTCTCATTTAGGTGTGCCATGACTTGCAGGTAGCGGGCTTTACCCGTTACGCCACCCTTAGGTAGCGTTTGCGCATAAGCCTTATTTGCTTCCAGACGTTGTTTAGACGGCGGGTGGCTGGCAAATAGACCGTCAAAAAAGCTAGAGTCTTTTTGTCCAGAGAGGTCGACAAAAGTCTGCTGTAAATCTACTGCACCTTGTGGGTTGTAGCCGGCTAGGCTCATATAATCCATACCATAGCGGTCAGACTCGCTTTCTGCACTGCGCCCATACCTTGAGTTGATCAGTTGGGAACCAAGACCTGCACCTACTGCCACATATTTGCCGTAGTCGGTGTTGGCTGTGGCTAAGCCCGCAACAGCCGTTGTAGCCTGTAGTATGGTGCCGCGCTCTACGCCTTTGGCGCCATGCCTGGCGGCTGAATGTACTACTTCATGACCAAGTACAGCTGCCAGTTCGGCTTCGCTACCCAATTCTGTTAGCAGGCCTCTATTGATAGATATTTTGCCACCGGGCAGTGCCCAAGCATTGGGTACACCGTTGTTAATGACCGAAAATTCGTAAGGTAGCTTGCGACCACTCACCGCTGCTACTTTTTGTCCTACTTCATTGACGTAGGCTTGCACGCCTTCATCGGCAAGGTAGTCGCCCCCCTGCGATTGGCGAGCGGGCGCATATTGTTGCTTACCGGTTTTCAGTTCCCATGCCTCTGAGATGAAGCTGATTTCATTTTTGCCAGTAACCGGATTGGTGGCGCATCCGCTCAAAACAAGCATTAGAGCTGTTGCTGCAAGTAGTCGCGGCTGTGGAAAGAATCTGGTGTTTCGACGCTTCAGACTGCTAGTAGGTAAATTATTTAACGGGGTATTCATAGTAGCCTCCGGCTGCTAATTTTTTAAAAATATACTTAGAGTAATTGTGGAATTGAGTGTGTGGTAACAGCTTGCTGCTCTTTAACCCGCATAGCGCGCGTATTTTCTACGCAGCGACGCTGCCTGCTGCCGCTCTCCTTGAGCTTCCAGTACATCTGCCATTTGTAGCCAAGCTCGACCCGTTTTGACAGCGTCACTTCCAGCTAATGCAATGGCCTTGCGAGCGTGCTGAGAAGCCGCAGTGGTATGCCCTTGCTCTAAATGCGCCTGGCTCAGCCGTATCCATAACAATGCTTCTCTGGGGTCAATACGTATTGCTCGTTCAAGCAACACAATTGCTTGGGCTGGCCCTTGCTGCTTTAACGCAATGTTTGCTTGGGCTAATAGTATTTTAGCCGCTGAATTTTTTGGCGGTGTTGGGGTGATTTTCGCAGGCTTAGGTTGGACCTTGGGTTTGTTACCGCGGTCTGACGTTCGGGGCTGTCCAGAACTGGCTCGGCTGTCCGTCGCACTAGGGCCTTGGTTACCAGCGCATCCGCCAATTAAAATAATACCAAGCAGAGAAATACAGAGTTTTATGTTCACGAAAGCCCACACAGTTATACGAGTTAGTTGTTAAAGATTGAACGCAGCCGTTGGCCAAAAGTCTTACGGATACCACAACCGGGTTTGATGGGTAAAGTATCAGCGCGACGGGTGGGGATAACAACCACGTCTGCGCAAGATTTTGCTGCCCGCATACCTGTGGCAAATTCGATTGCCACCAGATTGTCCGCAGGGCTGTGGACAATTGGGTCAACGCCACTGGACACCTGCATGTTATTCCAAATGCGCAACGCGCCTGATGTGCCGGTGAGACCGGTAGATTTGTTGTCGTCGCGCCCCACCCAAACCACCGACAATGTGCTGTTGTCAAAACCCGCGTACCAGCTGTCTCTGTTGTCGTTTGAGGTGCCAGTCTTACCGGCGACACCCTGCTTGGCGAAGGGTGATGAGCGCCCAGTGCCGTGACTCATAACAATTTCTAGTCCTCTGTTGAGGCTGGCAACGGTTTCGGGGCGGATGCTTTGAGTTAAGTCAAAGGGGTGGTGTGACAACGGTTGTCCGCGTTCATTAAGCACCGCAATGACTGCTTTAGGGGTGGTATGGAATCCACCGCTGGCAAAGTTGCCGTACAACTCGGTGAGTTGCAGTGGCGACATAGACTCAGCGCCCAAGAAAAATGACGGGTAGCGATTCTTTGGCGCGTAACCGATGAGGTCAGTAAAGCGGCGTTGTACCTCGCCAAGACCAACCGTGTTGCCTAAATCCACCATGGCTAGATTCAGCGACATAGCTAATGCTCGAATCATGGGCAGTTCGCCGCGCGTTTTGCCGTCGTAGTTTCTAGGTGTCCAAAGTTCGCCAGAGTCCGATGTCATGGTAATGGAGGTGTCGTTGACCAGTGTTGACCAGTCCAGGCCTGATTCCAAAGCGGCGAGGACGATCACTGGTTTGATCACAGAGCCAACGGTTCGCTTGGCATTTAATGCGCGGTTGAACCCATCCACTCGACCCTTTCGCCCGCCAATCAACGCCAAAATCTCCCCGGTCTGTGTGTCGGTAATCACGCTGGCAGCTTGTAGGCTACCTTTGTCTAGTTTGCGTTCCTTCTCGATCATTTGCAGGGTTGAGGTGACTGCTTTTTGTGCGTTCTCTTGCTCTCTGGGTTTCAGTGTAGTGAATATGCGCAGTCCTTGAGAGCGCAAGTCTGAGGCGGAATAGCGTTCGCTGAGTTCAGCGCGGACGATATCCATAAAGGCCGGATAGTAAGCGCCGCCACTGTTGGGGCTAGAAACCACGCCAAGGGGAGAGCCAATGGCGTCTTGGTGTTTCGGGTTAGAGATTAAGCCGTCAACTAAGAATGTGTCGAGTATGCGATTGCGCCTAGCAAGCGCGCGCTCAGGATGCCTAAATGGATTGTAGTAAGAGGGGCCACGAATGATGCTGATCATGGTGGCAATTTCATGCACAGACAGCTCGTTAATGGGCTTATTGAAGTAAAATTGCGCACCTAGGCCAAAGCCGTGAATGGCGCGTGCGCCATTTTGCCCAAGAAAAATTTCGTTAATGTAAGCGGTGAGTAGGTCTTCCTTAGAAAATCTCAGCTCCAAAATAATAGCCATGGCTACTTCACGAAGCTTGCGAGTGTACGTGCGCTCGTTGGTTAAAAAGTAGCTCTTAACCAGCTGTTGCGTGAGTGTGCTGCCGCCTTGGGAGCGCGTGCCGCTGCGTAAGTTCACCCAGGCTGCGCGTAAAATGCCAGTGATACTAAAGCCCCGGTGCTCGTCGAAATTGCGATCCTCTATGGCTTTCAAACCTTCAGCCAGTAGGGGTGGGACTTGTTCGGGCGTTAGAATGAGCCGGTCTTCGCCATGGGAGGGAAAGAAGCTACCAATAGTGGCGGGGTCTAAACGTATCAGTGGGACCTCAGATTTATCTTCTGCCTGAACGCGGCTAATAAATGAATTCTGAAAGGTAACTTTTATCTGCTGAGAAGGTCTGCTGCCTTCCATAAAGTCGAAGTTACGCAGATGGGTAGACAGCGTAGTACCACTGGCATTATAGCTCCCAGGCGCGGTGAGATTTACGTCCGAGCGATAACCCAGTCGTTCGAGCTCTTCTACAAGCTGAATCTTGCTGATTCGCTGGCCCGCGTAAATCTCTAGCGGTTGGGCGAAAACCTGGGCAGGTACAGACCAACGTCTGCCCTCAAAAGTTTTGGTGATGGTTCGGTCAAGGTAATAGCCAAAGCCTGCGGCTACTAGGGTGGCGAATAGCGTCGTCCACAGGGTCAGCTTCAGCAATGCGCGCAAAATCCACCGCCCTAAACGTTTTAGCCAGGAGTCAGTTTTTTTTGATGACTTGCTGTTTTTCCTGCGGCCAGAGCCTTTGGCTTTGCGGGAAGTTGGCGTTTTCTTGACCAAGAAGCTGTCCTATAACTTGAGTTTAATTATGTGGTTAACCGTGCGTCCATCTTGCCTTGAGTGGGCGCTAGGGTGAAGTAAAAACCCCGTAGATTTTGCTTAGCTGTACAGCAAAAATCTCGCCCGGCATTTTATCTAAATTTTTAATGAGAAAGCAGGTTGAGATGAGCGGGCAGCACCCATTGATCGTAAAAAAATTGCCGTTTGTTGTTTTGGTGTCGAAGTGATTTTAAATTTTGATAGGGTACAACCGTTTTTTTAAGCCCGCTTATCTATTTGCGAAATTGTTAGGTCTGCTAACTATATGTCAAAACTTAAATGGGAGTTGGAAAACAAATTGGAAACACAACTTGAAGTTTTGTTATGGCGGTGCTCCGCTATACACAAATCCTCATATAAATTTTATTCATATTTTGGAGATGTTATGAGAAAACTAATTGTATTAGTGGGTTTTTTGAGCTTTTTCTTTGTCGGCACCGTTGCCGCTGAAGAGTCGGAGCTGTCATACAGTAATTTAACTATAAGTTATCTCGATGGTGATGTGATTGATACGGATGCTAATGGCTTTGGGATTCGTGGAAGTTTGGGCTTCGCGGGTGCGTGGTTTGTTAGTGCAGAGTTTAATCGCGCGTCTGTAGATGACGTTGCTGTTTTAGGTGTTGGTGAAATTGATCTTGATCTTGATGAGATTGCAGCCGATATCGGCTATCACTGGAACGTCGGCCGCAGAACGGACTTAGTGGCTTCTTTCGGTGTGAGCCGGATTGAACTCGACGCTGCCGGAGTGAATTCGGTTGGTGGCCACGGCTATGACGTGAATATTGGAGTGCGCGGTAAACCTGTCGATCAATTCGAATATGGATTTTTGGTTGGATATTATAATGGTGGCGATTATGCAGGCGACGTGCAATTTTTCGGCGAAGCGCGCTACCATTTTTTAGATGCGAAGTCGGTTGGGGTCAGATATCGCATCAATGATGATATTGATTATTGGGGCGTTGATATTCGCTTTGACTTTTGAACTATGCGTTCATCGTGGCGGTTGTAGTATTTTTAGATGCCTTCGTTGAAAGTTTGACAGTGAACAACACACTTCACCAGTAAGACTCAAACAGGGCTAAAGCTTGTGATCAAAAGTTGAGCGGGACAGGGGTTAATTATTAACCCCTGTTTTTTTGCTTTTTAGTCTTCGGAGTTTTCGACTGGACTATTTCCTATAGATGATCATGTGATTTGCCTGCCTAAGGGGGGCTTATGACTAAGATTGTTTTTGACTTTGTGTTTAATCATAACCGCGATCTTGCCTTGGCTAGCTGGAATGCTGAAGCAGAAATCTTAGGGAATGTGCTAGAAGCCCACTTCAATGGCCTGTGTTGATTTCTACTGATGATTTGGAAACTCTTACTGTGCCCCGCTATTCGCTGAAAAAATGCCGTTAGTAGCTTTTGAAAGCGGGCGAAATGGCCGTTGTAGTAGGTTCCAACTGTTTCTGTCTGCAATAAATTTGCAGATTGATTCGTTACATCACATTGATGTGCGGATAAGCGTTAGTAGCAAGCTTTGGTTAGTGCTTCCTCTTCTACATTATTAATCTCTTGACCGAATGTTGTTGGAGTACCCATGAAAAAGTTAATCTTTTGTGTGAGCTTTCTGTGTGTTGCATTGACCAGTGGCGTCGCCGCAGAAGAATCTGAATTGTCATACCGCAATGTTGCAGTTAGCTATATTGCCGGTGAGGCCGACGGCTTTGGATTGCACGGCAGCATAGGTTTTGCGGACTCTTGGTTTGTTAGTCTTGAGTATAATGATCGCAGCCAAGAGGTTAGCTTGCTTGGCATAACGCTCACACCCGGTATTTCTGGCATTCCTCTTAGTATTATAGGGCTGCGTGGAGCTACATCTGGCCTTATAGTACAGCCCGGAGTACCCATGGTCTTAGGTGCAGTAAATATAGAGACTGACTCCGAAGAAATTGCGCTTGATATTGGTTACCACTGGAGTTTAGGTGATCGCACCGATTTAGTGACATCCATCGGATACAGCAGAGTAGAAGTTGACGTTACTGTTATAAATCTCGGCGCCACGCCGATCCAAATCCCAGGATTTAATTTTAACGCTGGGAATTCTGGTGGCTTTTCTGCCAGCGCCTCCGGTTTCGATGTGAACTTTGGTGTTCGTGGTAAACCTACAGAACAATTTGAGTATGGTGCATTTGTCGGCTATTACGGGGGCGGTGATTTCAGTAGTGATCTTCAATTGAGTGGCGAGGCTCGCTACCGGTTTTCAGATCCAGTATCCGTCGGTCTTAAATATAGAAGTCGCGGCTCCTTAGATTTTTGGAGCTTAGATTTGCGTTATGAATTTTGAATCGAGCTAGTAAATCTAAACTTGATCTAGACTGCCTGTAATCTTCAAGCAAGTTGGAAAAGTAGAAGTTAAAGAGGCTAAACAGATTAAGCAGGTTAAAAGTAGCGGGGAGATAAATACTCATTCCCCGCCTTTTTTTCTTTTTTGTGCATTTTTTGCGTACTTTTGGCGCTTTCTCGCCCGCCTGTATTTTTCTGCTGGACTCTTTCCCTAAGATGATCATATGATACTGCTGCCTAAGGGGGGGCGTTACGCCTGAGATTCTCCTTGTTGTTTATGCTTGTTCGCACTTTGGTACGAAAATGTAAAAGCAATAAGACAGTGAACCCTTTGAACCTGATCCGGTTAATGCCGGCGTAGGGATAGGAGTTATTACTTCTCGGGATAATTTGGTTTTGCGCCAACTTTCTCCCTGGGGTGGATAGCAATCCCAGACCTTAGGCATTCGTTCTAAGGAGTAGATAGTGTCTAAGTTGTGCTTTTCATTTTGCTTGCCCTCATTTGCGGCGAAGCTGCCTCATGCTGCCCAGTTACTGCAATTGAGCATATTGAGTTGTGCTGCCTGTTTTTTATCCAGCCCTGTTTTCGCCGATGACGTGGATGATTTGATTGAAGAGGTCTTTGTTACTGGCGAGTTCCGTGACACCTCAGTATCTCAGTTGGCTGCAAGCGTTTCAGTTTTGCTGCCTGAGCAAAATGGTGATTCGGTGAGTCACCTTGAAGAAATTTTGGGTCGTGCTCCTAACGTTAATTTTTCCAGTGGTGGTTCTCGCGCACGGTTCTTTCAGGTTCGCGGTATTGGTGAACGAGGTCAGTTTTCAGAACCTTTGAATGCCTCTGTGGGTTTGCTTGTAGACGGCGTTGATCTTAGCGGTATTGGCACTGCAGCCACGCTCTCGGACGTCTCTCAAGTAGAAATATTTCGTGGCCCCCAGGGCACGGTCTTTGGTGCTAACGCCCTTGCCGGATTGATTAACGTTGTCACCCCTGGCGTGACTGATGAGTTATCAGGATCAGTGGACTTTGGTTTGGGTAATTACTCAGCGATAGACTTGGGCGCTGTTTTGTCCGGGCCAATCAATGATCGCGTTGGTTTCCGCATTAGCGCTCACCAATATAAAGACGATGGTTTTATCGACAATACCCGCCTTGGTCGAGACAACACTGACAACCATAATGAGGGCACTGTGCGCGGCAAAATTGCTGGTGATCTGGATCAGGGCGGCTGGCAAGTGGTCTTTGGCTCTATCGACGTTGATAACGGCTACGATACTTTCTCGCTAGATAACGACCGCAATACGCGTAGTGATGAACCCGGTTTGGACACTCAAGATAGTCAATATTTGGGGCTTAATTTGGACCTTAATCTTAACGAGAAAATTGCTCTAGATGCTTCAATTGCCTATGTAAGCAGCGATATTGATTATGGCTACGATGAGGATTGGACCTTCACTGGCTTTGATGTTGCTGGCTACAGTTCCACTGATTTGTATAGTCGCAATATAGATACAGTGACCTTGGATCTGCGTTTGCTTTCCCGTGATGGTGAAGGCTTGGCTGCTGGCAAAGTAGACTGGGTAGTGGGCTTCTATGCTCTTGATCGGCAGGTTGATTTAACTCGGCAGTACACGTATCTGGCAAACAACTTCACCAGCGACTTCGATGTTGACCGGATTGCGCTATATGGCGAAGTGAGTGGTGAATTGGCAGGCGGTTTGCGTTTGAGTGTGGGGCTGCGTGTTGAAGAGCATAGTTCTAATTATTCTGACAGCGAAAGTGTCAGCTTTACCCCAGATGATAATTTGCTCGGTGGACGCGTTTTGTTGGAAAAAGTCCTCGTTAATGAGAACTTGCTTTACGCCAGTTTGACGCGGGGATACAAGTCTGGGGGCTTTAACACCTCTGGCAGTTTAGACACTGATTTACGTTTGTTTGATCCGGAAACTTTGTGGAACTTGGAGCTGGGCTACAAGGGATCATTGCTGGAAGACCGCCTGAACCTTCGCGCTGCGGTATTTCGCATGCAGCGTCGAGATGTGCAAACTGCGACCTCCATTACTCGGGTTCGAGCTAACGGATCTTCTGAATTTATTGACTATGTGGGTAACGCCGCTGAGGGCGTTAACCAAGGCTTGGAGCTAGAGGCGGCCTTTCAAGCAACCGATCGTTTGCAGCTTTCTGCAAGTTTAGGATTGTTGGACACGCAGTTTGAGGACTATATAGACGGCAGTGGTCAGAACCTTGACGGCCGCGATCAGGCTCAAGCCCCGGGCTACCAGTTTTATCTCAGTGGTGATTATCAACTCGCTCAGGGCTGGTCTTTGAACGTAAATTTTGAAGGCAAGGACGACTATTACTTCTCAGATAGCCACAGCGAACGTTCTTCCAGCTATGAGTTACTCAACGCATCTGTAGCTTATTCAACAGAACGTTGGGACTTTAGTCTATGGGGGCGCAACCTAGCGGATGAAGATTATTTTGTCCGTGGCTTTTTCTTTGGTAACGATCCGCGAGACGGATATACAGCGCGAGGCTTTACTCAATTGGGTGCGCCGAGGCAATTTGGTATCAGCGCCTCGGCTAACTTTTAGCTCTTTGCTTAGGGTTCACACTGAGGCCTAGGTGCTAGGTGCTAGGTGCTAGGTGCTAGGTGCGTGGGCCTTTAGTGAGTGGGTCCGGTGAATGAGCGGCAGCCGCGGTGGTCTCCGCTCATCATCAACCTAACTATTCGTGCCCTTATTGCTTTTCTGCTACGGCCCGTTAGCCACCGCTGAATCTCCGGTACGCTTGGCCCGTTCTTGAGTAATAAGGTAATCCACCACTTCTAAAGCTCGCTGCATGCCGTTACCCATATCGACCGTGTACTTACCTGCAACGACCATGGTGGGTACAGATTGTACTTTGTAGCGACTGCCTTCGGTTTCAGCTTGAGCCAGCTTGCGGCGTACTTTGGGATTGTTGAACGCGCGCATAAATTCTGCTGCGGGTAGCTCTTTGCTGTCTAGGTAATCGGCCATTTCTTGGCCGCTGCGAAAGGTTTTACCGAAATCATGCACAGCACTAAAGAGCTTGGCGTGGTTGCCCTCTACTGCGTTGGCCTGTTCCAGAGCAAGGTAGCCTTGTCCGAGTAGGGTCCAAGTGCTGTCTCTTATACACATCTCCGAGCCCACGAGACGGACTCCTATCTCG
>CAJXUL010000027.1 GCA_913060615.1 uncultured Gammaproteobacteria bacterium
TACACCTCTCTATTCGTCGGCAGCGTCAGATGTGTATAAGAGACAGGTGAAAGCCATATTGGTGCGAAGATAATCAAAACCAAACTCGTTGTTGGTGCCGTAAGTGATATCTGATCTATAAGCTACCAATTTCTCGGGGGTTGGCTGATTGGATTGAATAATGCCAACACTCAAACCCAAGGCTTCATAAATGGGTGCCATCCACTCGGCATCACGCTTAGCCAAATAGTCGTTAACGGTTACAACATGAACACCTTTGCCCGATAGCGCGTTCAGATAACAGGGCAAGGTTGCCATTAAGGTCTTACCTTCACCGGTACGCATTTCTGCAATACGCCCCTCGTGTAACGTAATACCGCCGATCAACTGAACGTCGAAGTGACGCATGCCCTTAGTCCGCTTTGCCGCTTCGCGCACGGCAGCGAAAGCCTCAGGCAACAACTGATCTAAAGATTGGCCTGCATCCCTTCTTGAACGCAGGTCTGCGGTAAATTGAATTAGGTCTGTATTTGAATCAAAATTCGCTTCTTGGTTGTTCACCTGCTCCACGATTTTTTGCATGCGAGCAAGTTCTCGTGAATTTTTCGTTCCAAAAAGTCTCGTTAGAAAGTTAGCCATGGTCTAAGTGTGCATGCGCAAAAAATTAGGTGGGGCATTGTAGCCGTTGAATGCCGATTTCTATACCGACAAATTCACCTTAGGGCTTTTAAATGGGGCAAATTGTACAAGTACAATTCAAAGAGGAAAATTATCCTCGATTAACATATTTCGCTGGATTGATGGCTTTGCCTTTGCGCAAAACTTCAAAGTGCACGTGAGGACCTGTAGATCTGCCGCTACTACCCATGCGGCCTATAACGTCGCCTCTTTTGACAGTCTGCCCTGGAGTAACTAACAACGAGTCGTGATGGCCGTAGCGAGTACTCACATCGTTGCCATGGTTTACTTCCACCATCATTCCGTAACCATCGCGTCTACCTGCGTAGGTGACTACGCCATTTGCCACAGCAATCACATCGGAACCATGACGCCCAGCAAAGTCCATACCCGCGTGCCAAGCCTGCTTGCCATTAATTGGATCTACGCGCTTACCAAAGGGGGAAGACATCCATCCTTGCGAAATGGGTCTGCCCGTGGGCTGAGCACCAGCATCACTGTAATAACCAAGTAACACATCGTCGAGAATACCTAGCTCTTTTTCGCGGCGCTCTAGACGTGTTGATAGCAAAGATAAGTCACTCTCAAGGTCAGCCCAAGCCATAATTTTTTGACCAGCGTCCAAAGGGCCGCCCTGAGCTGGAAGTTCGTTAAAACTAAATTCATCCTGTGGCAAGCCGGTGGACTCGTGCATATAAGATGCCAACGCCTCCATGCGCCAAAGCCTACCTTGCATTTCTGCTAGTTGGCGACCAACTGCTTGGCTCTGAGCTTCAGACTTTCCCTGCAAATCGGCAACTAAGCCCTTTTGTTCTGATAATTGGCCACGCCAACTACTTATGACATCAGAGTCTACAAAATCTCGCTCCACCAGCGCCGCACCAGAAGTAAATATCCCTGCACAAAAAACCACAAAAAATAGACCTGCAGCCCTAGCACCCCAGGGACTAATGGCCAAGCTTTTTGGATTACCTAATTTGTCGATCAGAACGATTTTCATGCAGAACTAAATTTCACTATCAAAAACATAAACGAACATAACAAAAAGTCGACCAGCAATACATTACCTTTAGCATTGCAAATCAAATAACGCATAAAGCGCCCACCAGGGCGACGGGCATTAGCACCATTAGCAGCGACAAAAAGTCGACTGCCCAGGGCAGAATACATGTGCAAGACCACAGCACGCTTCAACGCAAAATACATACTGGCGTTTTTCCTCCGAAATTCAAACAAAATTTCCACCGCTAATCCTCATTTCCCGACCACTTGGAAGAAAAACGACCCAAAAAACAGCCGCTCCGCTTTGATTAACCAATGTCCGTTCAAAACCGTAGCGGAACACGACCCTTTGCCACCAACCACTAGGCCAGCAAAAATGATTCGATTTGCTCTGTTCATGTTATTCACCCTACATAGCGTAGCTTCAGCAAGCACAACAACCGAACCGCCAGAGGAAATGGCAAAGTGGAAAGACTGGATAATAGCCGGCTTCCCGGAACACGCCTGCCCTTACTTTGGCCAAAGAGCAGACTCTAAAAAATGCGCGTGGCCCGGAACCTTAAAACTCAAGATAGACAGCAATGGCGCGGATTTCACCCAAACGTGGACGGTCTTTGAAGACAGTTGGATAAGTTTAGTGGGCAATGAGCAACTTTGGCCTGAAAGGGTCAGCGTCTATCGCGACAAAAAATTACAAAAGTCAGCGGTCGTTCTGTCGCACAACGGCCGCCCGAGAGTACGCCTAGAGTCCGGCCGGTATGACGTGACCGGTCGCTTGCGCTGGTTCAAGCAACCGCAATCACTACCCATTCCAAGTGACAGCGCCATTATTCAACTAGACATCGACGGCAAGCGGGTTGCGCTACCGGATTTTGACGAATCTGGACGCCTGTGGCTGCAACGTGCAGAAAATCGAACCACACAAAGCACGGGTAAAGGCGACGATGTGAAAGTGGAAGTATTTCGTCGCTTAACTGACGCCGTACCAATGCGCAGCAAGAGTATTTTAAAAATTGCCATTTCGGGCGAGCCTCGAGAAATATTGCTTGGTAGGTTCCTTCCCCAGGACAGTGAAATTTTGTCCTTAATTTCACCCCTACCTGCCCGCATAGAAGATAACGGTGATCTGTTGATACAGGCCCGCTCTGGAACATGGGAAATTGAACTAAATGCGCGCTACAAGAACAACCCAACCTCTTTGCGCATGAACAGGTCTACTGAAAATTGGCCCGAGCAGGAAACCTGGAGTTTTAAATCTGCTAATGCATTGAGGGGAGTCAAAATTAGCGGGCCACAAACACTCGACCCCACCCAAATTGACCTACCTAGGCCATGGCACGAACTACCCACCTACCTTGTCACTAGCGACAGTAACTTTCATATAGAAGAACAATACCGGGGCGACACGTCCAATAGCTCTAATCACATTAGTCTACAGCGCAACATATTTCTCGACTTCGATGGCGCTGGTGCCACCATAAGCGACCACCTCAGCGGCACAGTGGACAGAACTCCGCGACTTTCCGCACAACCCACATTAGATCTTGGCAGAGCATCACTACGCGGCGAACCCCAGCTAATCACCCAACTTGAAGGCGAGAGCAGCAAAGGTGTCGAAATTCGCAACACTAATCTCAATCTCAACACCGTCAGCCGATTGGAGAATATTCAACAACTCACAGCCACCGGTTGGCAGCATAATATCGCCAGTCTTTCGGTAGACCTTGAATTGCCACCGGGTTGGAGACTTTGGCACGTGTCAGGTCCAGACGAGGTTACGACCTCTTGGTTAAGTCGCTGGACCCTTTGGGATATATTTTTGTGCTTGCTGATTTCAGGCGCCATTTTCAAACTCATGGGCGCGCGCTGGGCTATTTTGTCATTAGCAACTTTTGCGCTGAACTACCATGAGAATAATATGCCCCTCATAAGCTGGCTAATTCTAATTTTCGCCCTACCACTTTTAAGAGTGCTTCCTATTGGCAAGGCACGCTCGGCGATAAATATCGCCGCCTATCTCACTCTATTTGGGCTGGCACTCGGCACCTTGGTGTTCGCGGTGCAACAAATCCGCACCAGCCTTTACCCGCAGCTGGAGCATCGAAACGCCACCGCAACCTCAGGCTTTGCAGATACGCAACGACTCGTTGGCAAAAATACGCCAAGAAAAGTTAGCGAGTTCGAAATATCGAGCAAATTGGAAGGCGCCGATTTACGAGACACCCCCGTCGAGCCGGAGATCGATTCTCTCTCCGTAACCCGAAAAAGTCGCTCCAAGCCGACTCTACGACAGCGTTATGAACCTGACTCCTATACACAAACCGGACCGGGTCAAGCGATCTGGCGATGGAATACGGTCAATTTAAATTGGTCTGGCCCTGTAGCTAAAGGTGCGCCCTTGGCCATCTACCTTACCGGCCCATTAAGTACCAGTGTGCTACTCATATTACAAACCCTCATGGTGGTTTTGCTTGGCATAGGCTTCGCCTTAACGCTTATAAGAACATCCAGAGCGAACTGGGGAACAGGCAGCGGCATGTGGGGGCGCGCCACTACCAACAGTGTCAATGCATTGCTAATCAGCTTCATGGCTTATGCAGTGCTTCCTACGGATGCAATGGCTAGCACAGGGTTCCCGCCAGAATATCTGATGAACACTTGGCAGCAGCGTTTGTTGGAGAGCCCAGAATGCCTGCCTGATTGTGTATCCATCGACAGCACCAGAGTTTTAGTTGAAGGCGACCAATTGACAGTTACCATGCTTGTCAGCAGTGGCATTAATATCGGCCTGCCCATAGATCAAAATGAATCTTGGCAACTTCAGCGAGTGCTAGTAGACAATAAAGAGAGCCAGCAATTTTCTTTAGTGGACGAGAAAATTTGGCTCAACATCCCTAAAGGCAAGAGCGAGGTGCAAATTCAGGCGTTGGTCCGCGACAATACCGTGAATCTATCTTTTCCGCTCGACCCTCATAACATTGCTCTAAACGCCGCTGGCTGGGATGCCTTCGGACTACAAAATTACACCCTACCCAACAGAACCCTTGAGCTACAAAAACGAAAAAAGACTGTGCAAAGTGAACTACTGGTAGCGGCGCCCATAGCGCCCTTCGTCACCGTCAGGAGAAATCTGCAAATAGATCTCGATTGGCGGCTTACGACTCATGTATGGCGAGTTGCTCCAGAAGATGGTGGATTTACCGTCAAAATCCCACTAATTAAAAACGAAATCGTTATCTCCGAGGATATAGAAGTTATTAGAGAGGGTAATGAGCGTTACATCGTCATAGGATTTAAGCTTGGACAGACTGCATTTACATGGAACTCAATATTTGAACCGTCAGAAACCATTAGTTTGGTGGCTGCAACACATCCATGGCTTACGGAAACATGGCACTTTTCCAACACCCCCCGCTGGCACGCAAAGTTCAGTGGCTTAACACCCGCTAAAGGAGCGCCTCATAAGTTCGCCAACACCACCTGGCATCCATGGCCAAAAGAGCAAGTGTCAATTAGCTTAACCAAGCCGAATGCTAGCAAAGGACCATCTACAACCATTGAAGCGGTGGAGGTAATCCACAATCTAGGCGAGCGATCATCTGATGTCACCCTTAAGTTCCAGCTGCTATCGAGTGTCGGCGGCGATTTTGTTGTGCCTGCACCACCAGACGCAACACTAAAATATATACGAATAGATGGTCGAGCAGTCACAGTGAAAGACGAGAACAAAAAAATTGTTTTGCCACTCCGCCCTGGATTGCAGAGCGCTGAAATTAATTGGATCGTCGATGGCGGCGCAACATTTAGAACATCTACTTTAGGTCTTGAACTTCCGCTCAACCCCAACAACATTAGCTTGTCTTTAAATCTTCCTCAGTCTCGTTGGCCACTCTTTGTTGGCGGCCCAAACCTCGGTCCTGCCATGCTTTTATGGGGCGTACTCATTGTTATTCTCTGCTTAGCGGTTGGACTTGGCTATGTCGTGAAACGACAGAATCTAAGCATTCCGGTGAATACCACTCAATGGGTGTTGCTGGCTCTGGGCATGAGCTCCATTAATATTCTGAGCATTGTGCCCGTGGTTTTATGGTTTTTTGCAATGGAAGCTAGATCTAGATTAAAAATGAGCGGAAAACATAGCTTCAATCTATTGCAGGTAGGACTAGCCGCCTTAACAATAATAGCAATATACAGCCTATTTTTAACCATACCCGCAAGCCTATTATCAGCTCCAGACATGCAAGTAGTCGGCAACGGTTCTAGTAACTATTATTATAGCTGGTATCAAGACCGAGCAATGGACAGCCTTCCGCAGGGTTATGTGATCAGCGTATCAATATGGGTATACCGGCTCAGCATGTTGCTGTGGTCACTTTGGCTAGTATTCGCGTTATTGAAGTGGGCGGCTTGGAGCTGGCAGTGCTTTAGCCAAGATAAAATTTGGCATACGGATAAAGTTGTTGCTGAGTAGCATACAGCCAATTTCAATGGCTCAACATTCGAACTGATCCGAATTGAATCTAGGAGTAAAGTGTTAGCCACGAAAACTGTAGAGCGTCTGCGCCACAATTTTAGCGCGCTCAAGGAAAATAGCTTTGCCAACGAAAAAAATTGAAAACATACTTAGTGAGGATCGCACCAGATTCTCACCGTTGCAGAAGCTTTTACACTTGTCTGCCAATCAAAAAGCGTGGACCGCCGAGTTTCGCGCTGTATTAGATGAGCCGCTAAAATATAATGTGGAGGTGACAAAAATTCAGGGGCCTGTGGCCCACATACTTTGCAGGAGCGCTTCAACAGCGACGAGGATGCGCTTTAAAGCGCCGGAGATTTTACCCTTACTCAATCAATTAGCCAGCTTCAGCCAAGTTCAATCTCTGAACCTAAGAGTAGCGGACGATGGTGGTGGCAGTAAGCTGGACTAAAACTGGCATCACTCTCAACCTCGACCTCAATCTTAGCTTTTAGCTAAATACTGCTATCACCAACCCATCAGAACTTGAGCGGAGTCAACGCAACGCGAGACTCTAGTCTAATAAAGGCTCAGCCCTTCTATATGCCAACGGCACATCATCATCGCATTCAAAAGTGACTATTTCATATGCTCCAGGTGTCGCAAGCAGTTTACGTAACAGTGCGTTATTGGGACCATGACCTGACTTATGGCCATGAAAGCTACCTATTAAGCTACAGCCCAAAAGATAAAGGTCGCCAATTGCGTCTAAGACTTTATGTTTTACAAACTCGTCTCTAACGCGCAAACCATCTTCATTAAGAATTTTTGAATCATCAACTACAATGGCGTTGTCTAAACTACCGCCCTTCGCTAAATCCATATCTTGAAGTTTTTCTATATCGGCCAAAAAGCCAAATGTTCTTGCTCGACATACTTCCTTTAAAAAACTCATCGAAGAAAAATCAACGGTGGCCGTATGTTCATGGGCAGCAAAAACAGGGTGGTCGTATTCAAGCGTATAGCTGAGCTTAAACCCTTCGTAAGGGCGCAACTCTACTGAGAAGTCTTTTTCTTCGTGTTTTATTGTTTTCAGTACACGCAGAAATTTCTTCGGCGCATCTTGCTCTAATATTCCGGCGGACTGAATAAGAAAGACAAATGGCGCAGCGCTACCGTCCATAATGGGCAATTCGGCAGCGTCCACTTCAACGGTGGCATTGTCTATGCCAAGACCTGAGAAAGCTGACATTAAGTGTTCAATAGTCGAAATTTCATCTCGACCATTACTCAGTGAGGTGGCCATGTGCGTACTGCCCACATTTAGAGCGTGAGCTTGGACACTCATTTCTTCTTTAAGATCAGTACGACGAAAGACAATACCGCTGTCGACAGGGCCAGGGCGAAGAATCAAATTCACTTGCTTGCCCGTATGCAGGGCTAACCCAGTGGCACGGACAGAATTCTTCAGCGTCTGTTGGTGAATAGAACCGTTCATAAGCAAAACTCAATATTGAGCCTATTGTTTTGCAGATACTGCAATATACCAATAGCCCGATAAGACTAAATAGATCATGGGACAACTCAAACAACCGCACATCAACTAGATCAAGGGGGAGGTCTCCTCCCCCTACACGCGCCTAGCAGGATGCGTTGGTTATTTGGGTTTTAGTCAGCCTGACGCCTTAAAAACGCAGGCACATCCAAATAATCCAGATCTTTACCCAGAAGGTCTATCTCATTGACATCCTTCGCCTCCGAAGGCTGGTTGCGCTTATATGTTGGTATATCCAGTTCATTCATATTCAGATGCCCCGGAAGCACACCTCTAGCGGTCCCATTACCGTTGTTTACCGCTATGACGGGGCCGACAGCGCCACCCAATCCAGTGGCCACTACTGTCACCATAATGTCGTCGCCGAGAGACTCGTCAATGACCATACCAATGACCACAGTAGCGTTAGGAGAGGCGAACTCTTCTATTGAATTACCTACTTCGCTGAACTCGCCAATGCTTAAGCTAGAACCACCGGATACATTCACCAAAATCCCGCGTGCGCCATTAAGGTCCACATCTTCGAGCAATGGTGAGCGTATTGCAGCTTCAGCGGCAGAGCGTGCCCGTCCCGGACCAGATGCCAAACCTGTGCCCATCATTGCCGTGCCCATTTCAGACATAACAGTGCGCACGTCGGCAAAGTCGACATTAATCAAACCCGGTCGGATAATGAGGTCGGCAATACCTTTAACGGCACCAAGCAGAACATCGTTGGCGCTACCAAACGCGTCCAGAAACGAGGTATCCGCGCCAAGCACGTCTACTAACTTTTCGTTAGGAATGGTAATCAACGAATCTACGTGCTGAGAAAGTTCTTCAATACCTTTCTCTGCTTTTGCATCACGGCGCTCGAAACCAAATGGTTTTGTCACGACAGCAACGGTCAAGATACCCATTTCACGAGCAACTTCGGCAACAACGGGTGCTGCGCCTGTACCTGTGCCACCACCCATACCGGCGGTAATGAACACCATATCCGAGCCGATCAACAGCTCCGCTATGCGATCACGGTCCTCTAATGCTGCCTCTCTACCAATTTGCGGGTTGGCGCCAGCGCCAAGTCCTTTGGTAATACCACTACCAATTTGCAAAGTGGTCGGCGCAGTTAAACCTGCTAATGCCTGGGCATCCGTATTGGCGCATATGAAATCAACACCACTTACCTCTTGGGTCAGCATATGCTGCACAGCGTTACCGCCGCCGCCGCCGACCCCTATAACTTTAATCACTGCACTCTGTGGCGCACTATCTACTAATTCAAACATCGTCTTCTCCTGCTAGAAGTTTTCAGTGAAGAAACTTTTAACTCTCGCAAACATACTGCTCTTACGGCTGCTTCGTTTGCTCGGTCGTTCCTTCTCTTGGTCTAACCCGTACTGCAACAGCCCAACACTGGTTGCAAAAACGGGGTTCCTTACGATGTCCTTCAAACCCGCCACATTACGTGGCGCCCCCAAACTGACTGGCATGTGAAAAATTTCTTCAGCAAGCTCAATCAAACCTTCCATCTTGGCACCGCCTCCGGTGAGCACGATGCCTGATGCAATCAAATCTTCGAAGCCGCTACGTCGCAGCTCCGCCTGGATAAGCCGAAAAAGCTCGTCATATCTAGGTTCAACTACCTCGGCAAGGGTCTGCCGAGATAATTCACGTTCTGGTTTTTCACCTACCCCTGGCACCTTAATCACTTCATCAGCTTTTGCAAGCTGTGTCAGCGCACAAGCATAGCGAATCTTAATGTCTTCGGCATTTTGTGTCGGCGTTCTAAGTGCCATGGCGATATCATTTGTAACCTGATCGCCTGCAATGGGTATAACGGCAGTATGCCGTATTGCACCGTTAGTAAATATAGCTATATCAGTTGTACCACCACCGATATCAACAATACACACACCAAGATCGCGCTCATCGTCGGAGAGCACTGAATAACTGGACGCTAACTGCTCCAAAACCACGCCATTTACACCCAAGCCGCAGCGCTCAATACACTTTTCTATGTTTTGGGCTGCGTTAACCGCGCAAGTGACCATATGGACTTTGGCTTCTAAACGCACGCCGGACATACCTAAAGGCTCTTTAACGCCTTCTTGAGTATCAATAATGAATTCCTGAGGCAGTACGTGCAAAATCTTTTGGTCAGCAGGAATAGCCATGGCTTTTGCGGCGTCTATGACCCGCTCTATATCCTGAGCAAATACTTCGCGGTCGCGGATTGCAACAATGCCGTGAGAATTCAAACTGCGTATATGGCTTCCAGCTATGCCGGCATAAACCGAGTCAACTGAACAACCAGCCATCAGCTGAGCTTCTTCAATTGCTCGCTGAATAGATTGCACCGTGGAGTCGATATTGACCACAACGCCCTTTTTTAACCCTCTGGATTGGTGAGTACCAATGCCAATAATTTCGAGTTCTTCGCGTTCATTTATATTCGCAATGATCGCGGCGACCTTATTTGTGCCTATATCTAGTGCAACAATTTTGTTCATTTGTAATTCAGTCGCCATAGCTAAATTCCAGATAAAGAGCTTTGATTTATATTCAGGGCAAATTCAATTGCGCTCGAGCGCGTTAAATCTGCCACTGGTTCATTTTGTTCTTGAATAAATTTTACAGCAATGCCGCTAGGATAGCGTGCATCTACGTAATCTATTATCGCAACCTTTTCGCGTAATACACCGCCATATGCCCGAAGAAACCTATTCATACGCGCATTAATTTCGCTACCACCCAAATGCAGGGCCAGTCCGTTAGCAAACTCAACAATCCACTCACCTTCTGCAGATTCCGATAGATCCATAATACGAAGTGACTGCCTTGAAGCAAATTGTTGCAACAATCGATAAACTTCCATACTTTGCTGAGGGTTACTGACCGACGAACGCAAGGTAGGCAGGTTTGGATATTGGTCTGGCAACTGCAATAAACTGCCATCAGCAGCTAGATAGTCGTCCATACCCCATTTCGCAACGGGGCTTTCTTTACGGATGTTAACAATCAATTTATTTGGCCACTTGCGGCGAATATCCACGCCCCGAGCCCAACCCATAGATTTCAGGGTGTTCTCAAAATCCGTGAGATCCGTGCTCAAAATACCTTCAATATTGACATCACTTAGCGCATCTCGAATTCTAGCTCGCTCCGCAGGCGTCATATCCCCTTCAACAACTAAGGTATCAATGGGCTTGTCTAATATGGCCCAAAGCTGCCAACTAGTCCCAAGCACAATGATCACGCCAAAGGTTTTCATAGCTATTCTAAGCATAGGCATCCCTTAAGCTGTTAGAAATTACGTTGACGTTGCCAGCACCTTGTACCAAAAGCACTTCGCCTTCTTTTACCAACGAGGGCAGAAGCGCTAAAGCTTCCTCTGGATCTTGAGCATAAATTGGGCTTACTTGACCCCGTTGCCGTATTGCTTGGGCTAACGCCTTGCTGTCGGCACCGGAAATTGGCGCTTCTCCAGCCGAATACACTTCTAGCAGTATCAGCGTATCCACTTCCGACAACACACGCACAAAGTCATCAAATAGATCTCTGGTACGCGAATACCTATGTGGCTGATACACCATGACTATTTTTTCTTCTGGCCATACTCGACGAGCGGTCTTAACAACAGCCTCAACTTCTGTCGGGTGGTGACCATAATCATCAACAAGTGTCACCTGCGCACCGTCCAAAGAAATATTGCCAGTAACTTGAAAGCGTCGATCTACCCCAGCAAAACCATCCAAGCCCGCCAAAATCGCCTCATCGTCGATGCCTTCCTCAGATGCAACCGCAATAGCTGCCAACGCATTCATTACGTTATGTTGACCTGGAATAGATAACCGAACATTAAGGTCGTTACCCCAGCCAGGTCTCTTTACAGAGAACGTCCAATGCTGACCATTGGCTTGAATATTGGTGGCACGAAATTGCGCATCTTCAGCGCAGCCATAGGTCAATACGGGCCTAGACAGTGAGGTAATTAGGTTTCGCGCTTCAGCATCATCTATGCACAAAACTACGCTGCCATAGAAAGGTAAGCGGTGCGCAAATTCAACAAAAGACGATTTCAGCTTTTCAAAGTCGTGGTCATAGGTTGCCATGTGATCTTGGTCAATATTCGTAATCACCGCGGTCATGGGCTGCAAGCGTAAGAACGAGGCATCACTTTCATCTGCCTCAGCAATCAAATAACGCCCAAGCCCTAGCTCTGCATTGGTGCCCGCGCTATTCAACAAACCGCCAATGACAAAAGTTGGCGATAAATCTGCACAACGAAAAATTTCTGTAATTAAACTGGTAGTAGTGGTTTTACCGTGGGTACCCGCCACCGCTATGCCGTGTCTGTAGCGCATCAGCTCGCCCAGCATTTCCGCTCGAGGCACTATAGGCACGCGCGCATCTTTAGCAGCCTGCACCTCGGGATTGGCTGTATCTATTGCAGAAGAAACTACTACCACGTCTGCGCCTTCTACCCACTGAGCACTGTGCCCGATATGAATCTTTGCGCCCTTTTGTTGTAATCGATTTGTAGTGGCCGACCCCCTAATGTCAGAGCCAGTAACCTGGTATCCCTGATTGATTAAAACCTCAGCAATACCGCACATACCCGCGCCACCGATGCCAACAAAATGAATGCAGCGGATACGCCCCATTTCCGGAACTTTGTAGTCATTGGATTCAGACACGCGTCTTACCCTCCAACAACGAACTACGAAAAACGAGACCGAATAAAGCGCAAGAAATCATTAAGCTGCTGCCGCCGTAACTAATAAAGGGGAGCGTCAAACCTTTGGTGGGTAAAACGCCAGTGTTAACGCCCAAATTGATGAGCAATTGAAAAGCAAAAATTAAGCCAACGAAATAACATGCATAGCCCGCAAATAAATGACCATTATCGACGCAGCGTCGCGCAACCGCGAAAATTTTCAACACAAGAAAACTAAACACCACAATTAAAAATATTGCACCCAAACCACCAAGCTCTTCGGCTATCACCGCGAATATGAAGTCGTTATGGGCTTCAGGCAGATAGTAAAGTTTTTGAATGCCTTCACCTAAGCCCAAGCCAAATAATTCTCCACGACCAAAAGCAATCAGCGCTTGAACCAATTGATAACCACTGTCAAAGGGCACCGCCCACGGGTCGGCAAAAGAATTCAACCTGCGCATGCGGTAAGGTTCAATCCATATTAGCAACGCCAACAAAAGACATGCGACCAGCAACAGCAAAAAAACGTAACGCAACTTAGTACCTGCCAAAAAAAACAGCGTACATACCGCTGCCATAATCACTACAGCAGAACCCAGGTCAGGTTCCGCAATCAGCAGGCCAGCCACAAATGTGGTCATCATCAAGGGGATCAAAAACTGCAACGGTGACTCAATCACAGAATCTGAATAACGTTGTATATATCCTGCTAAATATAGGACCAAACCAAACTTGGCAACTTCCGATGCTTGCATTGTAAAACCCGCTATTGGTAACCAACGCGAAGCGCCATTCACCTCACGACCAATGCCAGGAATCAACACGAGCACCGCTATAACCACAGCTACCACCCAACCCAACAGATAAAAGCGCGACCAAATGGAAATCGGGATGAGCGCGGTGGCGAGGAAAAGAGTCAATGCAAGTGTAAGGTATAAAAGATGTTTGGACAGATAGTTGCCGTTGAGTGCAATGGCCGCTGAGGCGACCATAATGCTGCCAAAGACCAGAAGCACAAACCAAGGAATGAGCAGCTCCATGCTGTCGCGGCCAACAGGTAAGTTGCGCATAGTTGCTAACATCTTATATGTACCGCCGATAAATCTGCGGCGGTTAACCCGCGCACTGCATTGGCAAAAATGTCACCACGCTGCTGAAAATTATCAAACATATCTAAGCTTGCGCACGCTGGCGATAGAAGGACTAAATCTCCAGAAGTAGTATTTTTTATAGAGGCGACAACCGCGTCCTCCATGGAGGTGACAGACAAGTGAGGAATGCCGCACTGATCAGCTAGCGCAACAACACTGGGGCCGTCTTTTCCCAAAACAATCAGGCGCTTAACCCGCCCCCTTAACGACTCTGCCAAAGGTCCTAGATCTGCACCCTTAGCATCGCCACCCGCTATCAAAACAATATTATCAGCGCGCTTTAACCCATCTAATGCGGCCATGGTAGAACCAACATTAGTCGCCTTTGAATCGTTCACAAAAGTGACACCGGCAATTTCCGTCACCGTTTGAAACCTATGCTCAAGGCCTTGAAAATCGCATAGATAGTCTGCAACAACACTCGGCTCAACCCAAGGTTCTACTAATGCCATCGCAGCCATACAATTAAGCGCATTGTGACGGCCCTTTAAAGGCAAGCTTGCGCTAGGACAAATGGGTAACGCGGCCTTGAAGATCCATTCTTGCTGCTTGTGCCTAGCAAGGCCCCAAGCTTCTTGAGAGTTAGGCTTACTAAATCCAAAGCTAGCGACGCCAGGCAAATCTCCACCTTGCGTGTTTTCATCCTCACGGCTATAAATCCAACTTCTTGCACCCGCTAATATTTTTTTCTTGGCTGCTACATAATTCGGCAATGAACCATGGTGATCTAAATGGTCTGCAGTGACATTGAGAATAACGGATTGAGCCAATGGCAAGTTTTTGCTGTGTTCAAGCTGAAAGCTAGAAAGCTCTAGGACAAAAAAGTCCATCTGCTCGCCGAGCAAGTCCAGAGCAGCCTCACCAAGATTACCGCCAATAGCGCAGCAGTAACCGGCGCTACGTAAAATATGCCCCACCAAAGACACAACAGTACTTTTCCCATTAGTCCCCGTAACCCCTATCACTGGCGCCGTTACGTTGTCGAAAAATAGATCTATGTCGCTGACCATGGAGAGCTTGGAGGCTCTAGCTTGCTCCAACAAAAGATTGTTTAAAGGTAATCCAGGACTAACAATTGCTACCTGGGCGTCGAACAAAACCTGTTCCGGCCAAGCATCACATTGCCAATGAATTTCCAGTTCCGCGAAATCTGCGTGAACTGGCCTTTCCGGGCGTGTATCTAACACGACTGGCATTTCACCCCGCGCAAGCAGGTACCTAGCCACAGACTGGCCAGTTATACCAAAACCTAAAATTGCATTACGCGCAGTCATAATGGTCGCTACTACCTCAACTTCAGAGTGGAAAGACCAATAATCACCAGCACTAATGTAATGATCCAAAATCGCACGATAACTTTCGGTTCGGGCCAGCCCTTTAATTCGAAATGGTGATGAATAGGCGCCATACGAAAAATTCGTCTTCCAGTCAGGCGAAATGAGATCACCTGAATAATGACGCTGGCGGTTTCTAAAACGAATAACCCACCCATAATGAGCAGCACTATTTCATGGCGAACAATAATGGCGACCAAACCAAGCGCGGCACCTAGCGCCAAAGCACCTACATCGCCCATAAAAATTTGCGCAGGATAAGTGTTGAACCAAAGGAAGCCCAATCCAGCACCAATCAACGCGCCACAGAAAACTGCTAATTCACCTGCGCCGGGAATGTAGGGAATCTGCAGGTAATTAGAAAACTCGGTATTCCCCGCTAGATATGCAATCAGACCCAAGGCAGCGCCGACCATCACGGAGGGCAAAATGGCCAACCCGTCCAACCCATCAGTTAGGTTAACCGCATTACTCATACCCACGATCATTAGGTAGCTTAGCGCCACGAAGCTCACACCTAAGGGAATTGCTACGCTCTTAAAAAACGGCACGTAAAGCATAGTCTGAGCCGGCAACTCTGCTGATTGATACAAATAGATTGCCGCTGCCAAGCCAAACACTGACTGCCAAAAATATTTTAGTTTGCCTGACAGTCCTTTGCTGTTTTTCTTCGAAATTTTTAGATAATCATCTACCCAACCAACGACACCAAAAGCCATAGTCACACCTAGCACTAACCATATATAGCGATTAGTTAGGTCACCCCAAAGCAAAGTGGTAATCAAAATGATGACGAGGATCAGCGCCCCTCCCATAGTGGGCGTACCCGCTTTACTAAAGTGTGAGGCAGGGCCGTCATCTCTAACGACCTGACCAATCTGCGCCCGACTAAGCTTTGTAATCATCCAGGGACCAATTAGCAACGATGTCGCTAATGCCGTCATCACACTGACCATGGTGCGTAAGGTTAAATACTGAAAGACAACAAAGCCGCCTACATATGTCGAAAGATAATCCGTTAGCCACAACAGCATTAACTCATACTCCTTAATAATTCTTCAGCAAACTCAACGTCGCTAAAGTGATTGTGCTGACCAAGTATTTCTTGCGTATTTTCATGGCCTTTACCGGCGATCAGGACTACATCATCAGAACCTGCGGACTCAATAGCAGCCTGAATGCATTTCGCTCTGTCGACTTGTGTATGTACTTTGCTCGTTGAATCTGACATAACACCGACCAGCATGTCTTGGATAATGCTTTCCGGATTTTCGCTACGAGGGTTGTCTGACGTCAGCCAGACTGTGTCGCTTCCCGCACATGCCAGCTTCGCCATTTCTGGTCGTTTGCCGCGATCACGATCGCCGCCACAACCCACAACACAAATGACTCTACCTCGACACTGAGGTCTGATTGCAGCCAACACTTTGTGCACTGCGTCGGGCGTGTGCGCGTAATCCACTACAACTTTAGGGCTCTTTGGACCACCGGCTAAAACTTGCATACGTCCAGGCACCACGCTCATTTTTTGCAGTGCGCCAGCAAGATCCGACAGCTTATGCCCCATACCCATCATGACCGCCAACGACGCTGCAATATTGGCAATGGCGAAGTCTGCTACCACGGGCAACAAACAGCTAACCTTGCCCCAAGGGGTGGCAAACTTTACATCCATACCTTTGCTGACCGGTGACGCGCGCCAACTAACATCGCCACCTTTACCATAGCTAATAACTTCCTGAGCACGACTAGTCACTGCCAAGCTTCTACCAAAAGCATCATCACTATTTATAACAGCAAGCTTAAGCGGCCAACGAGTAAAAAGCCGCGCTTTCGCTTGGCCGTAGTCATCCATAGTTTTATGAAAATCTAAATGGTCACGGGTGAGGTTGGAGAACACCGCAACATCGATTTTTACATCATCTATACGGTGTTGAGCCAAAGCATGGGAGCTGACTTCTAACGCTAAGCGAGGCACATTATTATCAAGAAGACTGGCCATTCGCCGCTGCATTTCTACTGCATTGGGGGTTGTTAATGCAGCATCAGATAATTGTTTAATGCGCCCCCAACCCAACGTACCGCAATAACCACAAGGAACGCCAAGTAAGTCGCTAAAGTTAGCTACGTGAAAACCAATAGACGTCTTACCGTTAGTCCCGGTAATACCCACGCATTGTATTTTTGCACTAGGCGCTGCATAGAATTTGACCGCAAGCGCGCTTTTACGGCTAGCCAAATCAGCCACGCCCAACATGGGCACACCTTGCGGATCTGGAGCAGCGCCGTCTTGATCATAAAGAACGGCAACAGCGCCCAATGCAACTGCTTGCTGAATATGCTTTTCGCGCTGGGTTATGTCAGCCGCACTGGCAATAAATATATCGTTAGCTAACGCCATGGCGGAATTTTCACAAAGCCCAAACTGTCCGACATCGCCTATAGAAAGTGAATCGCTGAGTAAATCTTGTAAAACATTCTCTACATTAATAGTCATCCGCGCCCTCCAAATCCTACGGGAACGACGCTACCCTGTGACGAAGACACAGCCATCTTTGACATTTCAGGAGCTAATTTATCTGGGGCTACGCCAAGCAACCGCAAACTACGCTCTGCCACTCTTGCGAAAACTGGTGCGGCAACTTTACCACCACCAGAGCGACCTGCTTTGGCTTCGTTAATGACAATGATCATGACCACTTTGGGGTCTGATACCGGCGCCACCCCGGCAAACCAAGCAATATGTCTTTCGTCGTCGTAGCCATTGACGCCAATCATGCGCGCGGTACCTGTTTTTCCCGCAACTCGATAACCCGCTACCGCAGCCTGAAAGGCGGTACCTTCGCGCGCGGTCACCATCTCCATCATCGCAAGAACATCTTTAGTTGCTTGCTCCTCAAAAACCCGCTCACCAACCTGGGCCACATCACTTTTAACGATGCTGATAGGTAGTCTGAGACCGTGACTGGCTAGAGTTAGATAGGCTTGCGCGAGCTGAATTGGCGATACATTCAGCCCGTATCCATATGCCAGAGACGCTCGTTCTACCTCATACCTTAGCTGCGCACTGGACAATTTTCCGTATGCCTCACCTGGCAGTTCAATGCCAACATAGTTACCCAAGCCCGCACGGACCAACACATCAAATACGGCGTCAGGCTCTAAATCTAACGCTAACCGGGCAAAAGCAACCTGACTAGATTTTTGGATAGCTTGACCCAACGTCAAACTCTTCCTATTTATAGGATCTTCGATCAGCTTGTTACCAATCCAAAAATAGCCTGGCGCAGTATCAATCACCGTTTCAGGCGTATAACGACCTGTTTCTAATGCAGCAAGGGCAGTAAACGGCTTTATGGTTGAACCTGGCTCATACACATCAACCACTGCGCGGTTACGCATCCTATTTTGTAATCGCCCACGGCTATTGGGGTTAAAGGAAGGTTGATTAACCATAGCTAAAACCTCACCGGTTTTTGCATCCAACATGATTAGCGAGCCACTAGCCGCTTGGTGACTATTTACCGCAGATTTTAACTCTCGATAGGCAATGAATTGCAGGCGCAAATCTATTGTCAGGTTTAGGTCTTCGCCGTACTTTGGCGAGCTGAGATAATCTAGGTCTCGAATCGAATTTTTCTTGCGATCTCTCAAGACAGTTTTGGATCCAGCGTGACCGCGCAGGCTTGCTTCAAAGTTGGATTCAAGCCCTTCAATACCTGAGCCGTCAATATTAGTAATGCCAACGACGTGGGCGGCTATTTCCCCAGCTGGATAGTAACGTTGATATTCGGGCTCTAACTTGAGGTGGCTTATCTTTAGCTGTTTGAGCTCATTACTCTTGACCCAACCCAGACGACGTTTCAAATAGACGAAGCCTTTGTCTCTATTGCCTTCAACCTTTTTGCGCACGGCATTCTTGGTATAACCCAAGGCATCGGCGATTTGTTGTAACTCAGAATCATTAAACTTGGCTAGTTTTGGATTTGTAGTTACCGCAAAAACTGGCGTACTTACCGCTAGGGGTTCGCCGTTTCTGTCATAAATCATGCCGCGCATACCGGGGATAACCTCTTCGTGTACCGAACGTTCATCGCCTTCTTGTTGCAAGAAGTCGCGCTCGGTCACACCCAAATATAAAACTCTCACGGACAAACCAACACCCACCAGCAAAAAGGTGCCGAGCACTAGATAGTGTCGCCAGGGCTTCAATTATTCACCTGAACAATATCTTCTGGGAAAAACATCTGCAGTTCGGTAGTCGCCACAACCTCAACGGTTTGCATACTCGCTAACGTACTGCGCTCCAATAAGAGCCTACTGTAGTTAGCCAACAGAACATTCTGATTTGTTTGCAACTCGTCCATAGAACGGTACAAAAAGCGCATTTCGTCTGCAGATTCAACTAACTGCAGGCCACTGTAAAAGATGCCAGCCAATAAAATAGCCACGCCGGCCACCCATTGCGCTGGGACGGATTTTTGCTGTTTAGGTACAGCCGTCTCTTTGACTGAGCTTTTCTTGGCAAGCGGTTTAGGCTTCAAGGTTTTGACCTCGCGCAGCGCCATCTAACAAATCCTCTCTATAACCCGAAGGGTCGCGCTACGCGCTCTTGGATTGGTTGCCAACTCGTCAGACTGGGCCTTTATGCTTTTGCCAATTAGGCGCGCGCTAATACCCTGCTCGCTGTACCGCACTGGCAGTCGTCGCGGCATACTCGGCGGGCGACTTAAAGCGCGAAACACATGTTTCACCTGTCGATCTTCCAACGAATGAAAAGAAATAACAGCTAACCTGCCGCCAATGGCTAAGGCTGCAAAAGCATGCTGGAGGCCTTCGCGAAGCTCACGGTCCTCCGCATTTATAAATATGCGGATAGCTTGGAATGTTTTGGTTGCAGGGTGCTTGCCTAGGTTATTGCGATTACGTGGCACACAGGCTTCAACAATATCTGCCAACTGCAAAGTTGTACTTAAAGGGCGAGCGGCTACAATATTTTTTGCAATTCGACGAGAAGCGCGTTCCTCGCCATGTACAAAAAGCACTTTGGCAATCTCTTCTTCACCCGCAGTGTTAAGCCATTCCGCTGCACTCAGCCCCTGTGTAGGATCCATACGCATATCCAGAGGCCCGTCTGCATTAAAACTAAAGCCACGACTGGCGTCGTCGATCTGGGGCGACGAAACACCGATATCTAAAAGAATGCCTTGGGCGCCACCCACTATTCCTGCTTGGTCAAGTACATCTGCCAACTGAGAAAAACGCGCGTGGAAAATACTGAACCGAGAGTCTGCTCGCACAAGTTCTTGAGCCGCAGATACTGCCTCGGGGTCACGGTCTAAGCCAATCATTTTGGCGTCTTGCGCTAATCTAGCAAGCATAGAACGACAATGTCCGCCGCGACCGTATGTACCGTCTACGTAAGTACCTGAGTCGGCCTGAATGAGCGAATGCACAACCTCGCGCAAAAGTACTGGAATATGCTCTTCAGATGCGGCCTTGGCAGCGCCACCACCAAAATCCACCTCTTCGGATGTAATGTTTTGGGCAAGATAGTTTGCGGCATGATAATCACAACCATGCCCCTGGCCAGACATAACCAACGGTGGTTGTGCGAAGACTCTCAAGAAGAAGCTCAAACTGACAAACCTTCAAACATGTCAGCATTTTCAACCAAGGCGTGAGCGCCTTCTTCCAGCCAAACACTCATACGTTGCTGCCAGTTTTGTTCAGACCAAATCTCTATTTTGTTGCCTTGGCCCACAAGCACCAGCTTTTTCTCTAATTGGCAATAATCACGCAACATACTCGGTAGAAGCAGACGCCCATTAGCGTCCAAGTCTATATCCGTGGCGTGGCCAATTAAGAGCCTCTGTAGTAATCGAGCTTGGGCGTTAATATTCGACAGGCCTTCCAACTTGCGCTGCACAATTTCCCACTCTGATAGTGGGTACAAAAGAAGGCAGGGTTCGCGCATATCAATCGTAACTACGACCTTATTTTCGCTCAGCGCAGATAGCGTTTCCCGGGTACGGGTAGGCAGGGCCATGCGACCTTTCCCATCAAGCGTTGCGCTGTTGATACCACGAAACATTTCTTTAGCTGCGGGTAGTCGTTCCAAAATGACAAAGAATGCAACTTCACTGATATGTGCATCAGTAATCAAGCAGCGTAAAAATCACGAAACGGTGAAGAACTGTTGCTACCGATCATCTACCGCTGGCTTGACCAAAAATAGAGAAATGCACCCTATTTAAAGTTTGTTTTTGTCGATTCCAACAACGTGCCCCACTTTTCTCCACTTTTATCCAGATTGCGACACTATATAGGCGCTTAGCGAGAGTCAAGGAAATAAAATACAGATAAAGCGTATAAGCTGCGGAAAAATAAGAAGTTTTTCTTTCAAGAAAGGGAAATTATAGGAATAAGTGTTGGAAAGCAGACGCCTGGCCCTAAAAGCTCGAAACAACATTAACTTATACGGGTATTGCACTGCTCACATGAAGAAAATGGTATTTTGCCCTTGAAGCGAACCTACCTAGAGTTCCGGTGCTCCACCCCCGCAAACGTAACCACGCACGCTACAAATCAGCAATTTGATAAGTACCCAGCCAGCAGTAGCCTTACCACCGCCCACTGGGCTAAACAAAGTTGAGAGCCAGCCTATAAGCCGGGTTTTGTCTTGAACAGTCATTCATCTAGGGCTGTCGTCACCAACAGCCTCAAGCGGCCTACCCAGATCCAACGCGGGCCGCGTCAACAGATCTCTATTTGGCCTTGCTCCGAGTGGGGTTTACCTTGCCACGATGTGTTGCCACTCGCGCGGTGCGCTCTTACCGCACCCTTTCACCCTTACCAACTGCAGCCAAAGCTACTGCTGGCGGTCTACTCTCTGCTGCACTTTCCGTAGGCTCACGCCCCCCAGGGGTTACCTGGCACCCTGCCCTATGGAGCCCGGACTTTCCTCCCGCAATTTGCACAAAGCAAATTACCGGCGACTGCCCAGCTGACTCTCGGCGCCAGAGTAAGTATTCAGCCACTGTGATACAAGGTTTATTACAAATCTGGTTGGCGCTTTTTTACTTCGCCACCCACATTGACCACAGAATTCGAGCAAAAGTAGGCCGCGCACCCGACGAGCAACAAAAAGATAAATCAAGTTACCTATTTGCATGATCCGGATTCGAACCTAGCTAATTCTTAGCTCATTTAGGGCGAGCATTAAATTGACTGCTTTTATCCGAAAAAATACGTATGCACACATGGAGGGAATAACATGAGCATTCCAGGCATAGGGGCGCCCACTCAAGCCCTACTCTCTCACGCAGCAGCACCACCACCAACAACAGATGCAAACACAAGCAAGATAGATCTGAGTAAATTATTGGATGGCAGCCCTAAAGAAATCGCCGAGCAGTTGGACATAGCGAAGTCTTTAGCACAACGAGGTAACAACCTTGCTATCGACATATTACTCAATTTAAATCTCCCTAATAGCGATTATAAGGAGCTAGGAGAAAAAGCATCCAACGCGCTGACCCAAGTCCTGTCTCTTATACACATCTCCGAGCCCACGAGACGGACTCCTATCTCG
>CAJXUL010000028.1 GCA_913060615.1 uncultured Gammaproteobacteria bacterium
GATCTACACCTCTCTATTCGTCGGCAGCGTCAGATGTGTATAAGAGACAGCAAACGGACTTTGTAGGTGGACTTTTTTCAAAGCTTTATTAAGGTATGGGCGGGGCCATTAGGTCGACCAGCTGCTATATGGCATTGACAATTACTGCGTTGAATACAGCGCCAATTTATATCCAGCAACTACTGCATTAGACGAACTTAGGAATACTTCAACGTGATTAAAACACTACTGCGCTCGTCAAAATGCGTGAGAAAAATACAACTGGCAGTACTGGTGCTTTTAACCGCGTCTATAGTTATCCCAACTTGGGCAGAGTCAGAGTCTGCTGATACAGAAACAGCCAACCGTCTCAGTGACATTCCCTACATAGATTGCTTTATTAAATCAGCGGATCGCTACGCTGTAGACGTTGAACTCGCTATAGCCATCGCAATTGTCGAGAGCAGTCTAAATCCTGAGGCAGTTTCTAGTTCAGATGCTATTGGAGTGATGCAGATAAAGTGGCCGCTCACCGCCGAGCATTTGGGCATCACTGATCGCAAACTACTATTTGATCCGTGTATCAACATAGATGCGGGTGTCAGTTACCTAAAAGAGCTGCTTGATCTAAATGCAGACATAGAAAGCGGCGACCCTCAAATTCAGGCGCTAGCGAGCTACCACCTTGGACCCACAACGATTGCTAGCACGGCGACTTTGCCGCAAAAAGCTACAGACTATGCTGACGCTGTGTTTAAACAACGCGATATCCTAATAGAGGAAGAGGTCTCCAATGGACAAAATGACGAAATCAACGGCGAACTAAATGACGAACAAAGTGGCGAACAAGGAGCAGGGGGCCCTGCAGAGCAAGCCTTTGAGAACGTACTAGCCGAGGGTCCGACAGCACTTCGAGGAGCATCCAATGACGCTGAAGAAGACTTGGAAATAAATGCTCCTGACGGCAACCTAACCCGTGAAAGGCGATCTACAAATACGTTTAGCAATCAGGCCTTAGGCGTGGCAGATGTGGTCCAACAACGGCAGGGCGATGCTACCCCGCTCAAACCTGTTAATCCTTGCTCAACAGCCGGTGTGCGATCTTTGATTTTAGATACTCATAACCCTACCGAACGAGGGGAAAAATTTCGCAGCTGGCTGAAGGTCACTGGAGTAAATTGCACAGAATCCCAACTCTTTAAACTACGCAATAGCCTACCGCTTTGGCTTGGAACAGCGCTGAATTCAGAGTTGCTGGGCGCCGTGGAAATGCTTATCGAAGCTAAGAGCGAAGAATTATAGCTGAGAACAACGGTTGTGTTTGAGGCCAACTGTTGCCGCCCTAGTCAAAGCACTCGCTAATAGCCCCGCAGATGAGTTCTAGATCAAGAACTGCTTAACAACTCCGCAGCCAATAACTGCTGGGCTTCGATTCGCTCCCAACACTCGTCTATAGCCAACAGTTCCGCATCAAGCTCTGAACGAATTTGATTAAACCTTTCACCATTCGAGTGAGAGGCTTCAAAGCCCTCTTCTAGCAGCTCGGAATTTGCATTCACTTGCACCATCAGAAGCGAGATTAAGTCATTGAATTCACCCGTATCTGTGGTCAGGCCCAGCGCATTTGGCCCACCTTCGGCGATTTCTGTATTGCGCTCATGCTGGTTATTGTTGAACTGGACTTTCGCCATATTCGTTGCAGAAACTGCCTCCAAAAGTGTAATGAACTCTTGGTTGAAACGCGTCAATGCCACATTCAGACTCATAACATCTCTGTTGCTATCAGAGCGCTGCTTGAGGCACTGATACTCAATCTCATCCATGACACGCTGTCGCTGGACTTCGTTGAGTAACTGATAGTCTGGATGTTTTTCAATAAAAATTCTGCGCGAGCGGTAAATATTGGTGGTCGACTCACTCATCAAATTGCGGTTTCGACTAAAGGCCGTTAGTAGACTACTTAGGCCATTGGTTACGTTGTCTATTATCTGGCTTCGGTGAGCATGACTGCGCGCACGATTGCCATTCACCAAAGAGCCTAATTCGAATAGTTTTTTGCGGTATATGTCATCGTCGAGAGAATCTTGATCTTTTTTCACTGGGTCTGGGCCCTTCATTATTATTCTTAGATGAGTGATCACTATGAACCGCAAGCCAAAGCGGTGCAAGGCGACATGGGCCGCTGTGGGGCATTGAGCTTAATTTAGCGATTAGCGATGAGGTTCTTCAAGTGGGCCGTAAAAGATTCTTGTGGCTGATCTGCGGAAGTTGAGCTTTGCTCGCTCATATCAGTTTTATCTGCAGCCGTATCGGCAGTAGCTTGGTTATCCAACAGCGTTATTTGGTGTCCGCTTACGCCAAGCAATAATGTGCGATCGCCATATTTGACTACACTGAGGTTGTGCTTTGTGCCCAAACGTAGCGTCTGCACCACATGCAGTTCGCCACTAGCCTTCGGCGCGCCACCTAGCCCTTTAAATTTTAGAAACCACAGCGTTAGAAGCAATAAACCAATAACGAATACAAAGCTGAGAACCGCCGATGCGAGCGGAGAGACTTCCATTGTTTTAGACCGGTTTAACCCGTTCTAGAGGCGCTACGATTTCAACGACACTAATACCAAGCTTATCGCCCACTGTGACCACTTCACCCTTAGCTATAACGGTATTATTGATTTTCACATCCATCAGTTCGCCCACAGAGCGGTCTAACTCAAGCACGCTACCTTGTGATAAACGCAGCAAGTCACGCAGCTTTAGGCTGGTAGTGCCCACTTCAACGGTCATTGAAATGGGAATTGCGCGGATGACTTCTTGGTCAATATTCGCCTCTACCTCAGCTTCTGGGCTGTCTAAATTTTCTTCATTTTCACTCATTTTTTTCCTCTGGCAAAACGCTGCTGACAATTTGGACCGCTACCTGGTTTCCACGACTTCCAACATCAGCGTTAAAAATTGGGAACCCATTTACGGAGACTTCGGCGTGATCTGGCGCTCTGAACGGCAACCAATCGCCAACTTTGAGATTTGATAACTGATCTATTGAGATGGAAAATTCTGCGGCCTTAACCACTACCTTGGCCTCTACTTCGTCGACACTTGTCTTTAACGACTTGGTCCAGTCGCTATCCGCTTGGGCATTTCCTCCACTAGTCTCAATTCGCGCGCGCAGAACATCCCGAACCAGTTTCAAGCTGGCATAGGGATAGACTATATCTACAAAGCCTTTGTCGCCGCCATCACCCATGATGTCCGTTTCAAAGCGGTTAAGTATGACCATGTCGTCGTCCGCTGCGATATTAGCGAAAACAGCGCTGATTTCAGAAGAGGAAATTTCGCACTCAATCTTTAAGAAAGGTGCCCAGGCTTCTGTCAATGAGGCAAAAACCACATTACGAATTTTTTCAATAACCGCTGTTTCTGTGGGCGTAAAGATTCGTCCTGCAGGCACAGATGTAAGCGTTCGTGCGTTGCCGCCAAACCAATTATCTAAACAACTAAAAACAACCTGTGAGTGAATTAGGCATAAACACTCGCCACGTAGCGGGTCGATTCTCAGCACGTTCACCGAAATTGGTGATTCGGTACTTTGCACGTACTCACTATATTTAATAATATCTATGCGACCAGCTTTAAGCCGTGGGTTATAGCGCAAGTCCTCGAGCAAACCCGCTCGAAGAAAGCGATGAAACCGATCATTAATTTGTTCAATAGCCGTTACGTTAACGCCAACACTGGTGTCTTGTAATGTAAGGTCATAGCGATTTGCCGCAACACCTACATTAAAACCTTCACCATCTAGGTCACCTGAAGCCACCATTTCTTCAATGGCACGCAATTCCTCATCGGATAGCAACCTACTATTGTCATCAGCCATATTTTTCTTCTGAGTCGGGGCGCGACTTATTGGTCACGCCAACTATAAAACTAAGAGCTAGGATTTTACTGGACTACGAACCCTGTGAAGTAGACTTCCTCTACACCAGCAAACTTGAACTCTTCAAACTTTTCTAAAACCTCGTTAATCACCAAGGTCAGGTCTTCGGCAAGCTCACGGCGAAAATCAGGATCCTTAATCTCGCCCTCTGTAATCATACGCAACCGATCAAGAATTGACGAAGTAATTGCCAACTCATGAGTGGTAATAGCGGTAATTACCCGCTCGTCGTAGTAGGTCATTATCGCTAAGGAAATTTGCAAAACCTTGCGCGAGTTCATGACGTTGGCAACAAACGGCGCGGAGAAAGAATGATACGCTGGTTTAAATTTTTCTTCGTCAACAGTTTCCTTGGATACTTTTTCCGGTTGCTGCAGCGCTTCAGTATTTTCGATTTCTGCTTCTAACTCTGCAATCGCCAGCTCTGCTGCATCTTCCTCAGCCGCATCAAAGAACCCGGTGAAAAATAAACTACCTAAAGCCGAACCGATGGCCACTATTAGCACCAAAAGAACGACCAAAATAATTTTGATCAGGCCACCACTGCCGCCGGATGGTTCAACAACTTCTACTTCAGCCATTTCAATCTCCTAACTAAGCGCGCAAAGCGCCTGTAAATTCTAAACCAAGACATCAAAACCATCTCGCAAGGTAATCCCGCTTCCTACAATAACTTTGCTGCCACTAAAAATTTCTTCTTCAAGATCTATGGCGATTTCCACCATGTCACCTGAGGACCGCTTACCTTTGGAGGCGTCGTCATCACCAACCTCAATATTAACGCTGCCGTTTTGACCCATAAGGTCCTCTAAAGAGGCGCGCAATTTAGGCAACGCGTCACTCAATAATTGACGAACAGCGCCATCATTGGCTGATAACTGACCTTCAATTCCTTTCTCTCCAACCTCCAGCGCAATAACTATTTCGCCCAGGCTGTGGGGGTTCAAGTTCAACTTTACGGCCCATGTTCCCTGCTTAACTGCCAGTGACAATTTTTGTCCCAACACTTCACCAAATTTTTCTGCCCAATCTTGGTAAGGCTGCATACGCGCCTGCATTAAACTGGGGTCATTAGCGCTCAATACGGCGCCTAAACTAGTAGCCACAGGTGCCGCGCTCGGAGCAGCGCCTTGAAGTGCGCTAACGGGCGGCGCAGATAGTGTAGAAGTGGCGGCTATTGTACTGTCTCCTGCGCCCGGCGCAGAAATATTTTCAACCCCATTCTGGACGTTCACGCGGGCGAATTCCATAGCTGAATCAATTGCTTGCCTCGCTTGTCTCAAATCCGAAATGGATGATTTTTCGGGCAAAACTTTAATCTCTAAGTCTTTGCCAATGCCATCTACTTCAAGATCGGAAAATTCTTTACCTGCATCAGCAGAATGTCCTTCACGAATTGTCTGTTGACGCTGAGCGCGTAAATCATGCGCGCCCAACATAGTGGCTGCCAAAGGATTCACCAATTCACCACCACCGGTTCGAGAATCAGCGCTCTTAGCATCTGGTTTAGAAAGCCCAAAAGCCTGTTGCACGCGTAAGGCTGACAGCGTGTCATCGGCAACTTTATTTGCTGCGGCTAAATCCTGCGGCGCATCCGCCGGCTCAACTACGGCCGCACCTTCAACCGGGTTGCGCTGAAGAGCACTATTACTCAACAGACCACTTAAAATTGACGGCGGCGCTTCTGTTTTTAATCCAGCGATCTCAGCAGGCTGGCCGCTCTGATTCTGCCCAGCAACTTGAGTTTGCTTCAAAACAGCCTCGCTAATACCTTGCGCGCGCGCGAAGGCAGTTAGACTATCTTCGTTCACCCTGGGGTTAGACGTAGTCAAAATAACTCGCCCAACCTGCAGACCTGGCGTATAGATAGATAACTTTGGCAACGGGTTGCCGTTGTCGGAGGCAACTGGCAGCCCAAGCGGCGTGACCGTGCTGTCTAACTCTTGCTCCGCCAAATCTTCTATCGCATTCGTTTGCGCGACCTTAACTTCGTCTAGCCCAGAATCTTGAACTTCACCAGCGCTTTCAGGAGAAACCGCTTCCTTGGCAAATATCTTTTTAAAATCAGTAGTTTGAGCGGCTTTAGTTGTAGCTAAAGTTGGCTTTTCAGCAACATTATCTGCACTGGGTTGGCCAACCTTGCCGACAAAGGACAAAAAATTATCAGACATAATATTTCAATCTTACTCGTTTACTTATTTGAGTAAGGAGCAATATGCGTGCCATCAATAAGTTGGGCCTAATAATCACCGCTTCAGGGCTTCAAAACGCATAACATTCATCATATCTTGGTCTTTTTGATCAGCTCGTTGCACCAAATCCTGCAGTTGCTTGCGCGAGCGACAGGCCAGTGTAGTAAATTTCACCTTCTCACTGTTAAGCGATCTAAATTGCTCTTGAATTTTGCCATTTTGAATAGCCAAAACTTCCAATTCAGCGGCAATAGCTTTTACTGCAACGTCTAACTGACCAAGAAACCGTCGCAAATAGGTGACTTTCTCCATGTCATGGGGTCCCACCTGTACTTCCTTCAGCTTGTTCACATATTCACGTTTCATTTCACCCAGCTTTGTCCGTTCACCGTCCAACTTGGTTTGTTTATCGCGGACCAAAATAAGTACTTTTTGTACTTCATTAACTTTTTGCCCGACGCCCTCGGCTAGGGTGTCCCAGCGTTGTATTGACGATTTAAGTTGTTTAGACATTTAAGCACTCCTTTAACCCTTGAGCAGATGCTTCAAAGGTTGCTAATTCATCCATGGGTTGTCGCAGAAATGCTTCCATATCTGCACGTAGGGCAATGGCGCGGTCGAGATCTGGGTTAGTACCCATTTCATAAGCGCCTACCTGTATAAGATCTAAATTCTGTTGGTATAAGGTCCACAGCCTTCTAAACATGTTTGCCGTATCGAAGTTGTCCGAATCAGCCAAGATAGGCATTAAGCGAGAAATCGATCCAGCCAAATCTATGGCGGGGTAGTGCGCTGCATCAGCCAACGCTCGACTTAACACCACTTGACCATCTAACGATGCGCGCGCTAAATCCACTACTGGATCCTGTAGATCATCACCCTCCGCAAGCAGCGTATATATAGAAGTAATGGACCCTTGATCCGCCTTGCCAGTGCCAGAGCGCTCAATTAAGTTGGGCAACAGGCTAAATACCGAAGGCGGGTAGCCCTTTGATGTGGGCGGTTCGCCAATGGCCAAACCAATCTCCCGCTGCGCATGAGCCACCCTAGTTAAGCTGTCTACAAGCAATAAGACGTCTTTGCCTCGAGCACGAAAATGCTCTGCGTAAAGGTGGGCTAGGTGCGTTGCGCGAATTCGCAATAACGGCGAGTTATCAGCCGGTGCAGCCACAACGATTGCGTGCTGCATGCCCTCAGTACCTAAAATTTGTTCTATGAATTCCTTCACTTCGCGGCCACGTTCACCAATCAAGCCAATAACCACAACGTCTGCTGCGGTAAATTTGGTCAACATCCCTAGTAAAACGCTTTTACCCACACCTGAACCTGCGATAAGACCTAAGCGCTGACCGCAACCTACAGTTAGCATTGCGTTGATGGCTTTTACCCCAACGTCCAGAATTCTATCAATAGGCTTGCGTTCCATGGGGTTGATTGGGCTGCCCATTAGACCGCTGCTTTCGCTGCAGACAATTTCAGCCATGCCATCCAGCGGCTCCCCTAGTGCGTTAACCACACGGCCCAAAAGCTCGTCGCCAACAGCAGCGCTATCGGTCTCAGAAAGTAAGTAAGTTTTAGCGCCTGCCTGTAAACCAAAAGCATCCCAAAGTGGCATCATAAATAAGGTGCCACTTTCAAAACCGACTACCTGAGCATCTACATAGTGATCTTTATTCGTTTGCTCAACGCCTTCTGCGGCTGAATTTTTGAGGATCCTGCAAATAGAGCCTACCGTTGCAGTAATACCTTTTGCTTCAATAGTTAAACCAACAATTCTTGTCAGCACACCATAACGACGCAAAGCAGGCCCACGCAAATGTAGCTGAGCGTCGTTAACATGGTCATTAAAACTTGGAAATTCCACTACTTTATTCATTCTTCTGGCGGGTTAAAGAAAATGTCATCAACTTCTACTTCTGCGAAGTCTCCAGGGATTACAAAACCATCATCCCCCTCTTCGGGGAAGAGCAGTTGTTGATCTGCAGATATAGGCGACGGAGTAAACAGTTGCTCAGATAGTTGGCCAATGCGTCGCTCTATCAGATCTTCAATAGTGGTGTCTTGAATAGTCAGTCGAATACTGCCAATAGTGAGTTTGTCATCCACTCGCACTTCGTAATTTTGTACGACCGTCTGCAACGGTTCGCTCTGTAGGCGCTCATACCAGGCGCTGGAAACGTGCAATACCAAAGCTTTAAGCTGGGAGGGTTCTATTTCAGCAATACTGCGTTCTATAAAGCGACGAATACTTTCATCGTTATGGGTAAGCTCGGTGCGGGCAATTTGCTCCGCCAATGTAAGAGCCAATTTCTTTAAAGGGTCAAATAAATTTTGGCCATCGACCAAACTTTCTTCAACTGCGGCCAAGAATTCACTGAACTCATCGCGCAGCTTAATATTTAGTTCAGCAGACATTTCCTGCGCTTCCACTCTCATGGATTGCCGGGCTTCGGTTTGACCTTGGGCTTGACCCTCGGCAAAAGCCTGAGTTTTAGCAGCACTAAGTTCTTGCTCACGCTCCTCAGCGCTGACCGAATCTATGGCAACTTCTTCTACTAGTTCCGGGGTCTCTAGCGGTTCACTCTGAAAATCAACCAGAGGCTCACTCTCAGCAACTTCAACCACTGACTCTACTAACGCCTTATCTTCAGGCATTGCAGAGATAACAAATTTGTTGGCTTCTTCAGTTTCAACGGTCTTAACTTTCGACAAGATACCGTCTAGTACAAAACCGGCCGCGTTTAGCTCGTCGCGTTGCGTACTATTTCTTTGCCATGGCTGGGGCTCACGACTATACAAAACCGCCTCCATCAGCCGACGCTAGGATAATCTCACCCGCGTCCTGCAACTTACGCGCTTGGCGAATAATGTTACGTTGTGCTTCCTCTGCATCAGTCACTCGGACCATGCCCATCATTTCCATTTCATCAAGGAACATAGCACCCGCACGCTGAGACATATTGCCTAAGAACTTCTCTACAACAGCTTCAGGAGCAGCCTTTAATGCGTAGGCCATTTGCTCTTGCTCTAGCGTACGCATGAGGATTTGGATGCTTCTATTGTCTAGATCAACCAAATTCTCAAAGTCGAACATATTGTCTTGAATACGCAGGGCCAGATCTTCGTCCACCAAATTAATGTCTGACATAATCGCAGACTCAAGATCCAACTTAGTTTTGCCCATAATCTTAGCGGCAGCTTTCACACCACCGACAGCGGCCGACGAGGTGGTAGTAGAGTGCGCAAATTGCTTGGCCATAACCAATTCTAGTTCTGCCATAGCATTAGGCTGCACTGTGTCTAAGTTGGCTACACGCCGAACCACTTCGGGGCGAATTTCCGCAGGCAAGAAAGTCAAAACGTCCGCTGCGGTTTCATCTTCAAGAACGGACAAAATAATGGCAATTACCTGAGGGTGCTCGTCGCCCACCATGTCGCAAATTGCACGTGGTGTCATCCAGGCTAAAATCTCTAAACCCTTACTCGAAGAGCTAGGCAAAATTCTGCTCAAAACAGAAGAAGCACGTTCCGGGCCCAAGGCTCTATTCAATACACCTTCAATATAGTCAGGTGAGCCTAGACCAAGGTTGGTTAGTTTCTTCAGCTCGGTAATAAATTCATCTAGCACCAAGCTCACTGCTTCTTGGGACACGTCGCTGACGTTAACCATGGCCGAACCTACAGCCTGCACTTCTCTGGGGCTAAGATAAGCAACAATATCCGAAGCCTGCTGCTCGCCTAAGAGCAACATTAGCAAAGCTGCTCTTTCTGTTGGTCGCAGAGATTCAAGCTCAAGTGCTACCTCTGGGGATAATTCCGCTGCTCCTGCAGGGGGTACTAACGGTTGTTCAGCCATTGTTTTGTTCCTCTAATACTTGACTCTAACTATGTAGTCTTAGTTAAGTGTCTATCATTCGTTTAAGTAGATTCGCTACGCGGCCAGCATCATCTGCTGACAGCATTCGAAGAACAGCGACCTTGTCATCGTAGGTATTCGCCGTGTCGAGCATATCCATTGGGATGGAGGACTTCTTGGGCTTAAGTTTCGCCTTAATTTCCTCAAGGGTCTCGCCCTCACCCAGTCTTATCATTTGTCTGTCGCCGTCTGTAAGCTCACCATCTAAGGCCGCTTGCGGTATGTCGAGTTCTTCTTCTGGCATATTCGCCTGAATAATCGGTCTTGCAACAAACAACAGCACTGCAAGGATAAGCAACAAACTAGCAGCGTACTTAAACAAATCCACCATTTCCGGATCTTTATACCAAGGCAAATCTGGCATTTGATCTACGGGTACCGCAAAAGACGATGGTACGACGGTCACAGTATCGCCACGGGCTTCACTAAACCCTATCACGCCTTTCACAACGTCAGTAAATTGCGCCAATTCTTCTGGCGAAATACCTCGAGGCGTGCCGTCTTCAGAGACTGCGGAAGGAAGAAAATCTTGGTTTACCACTACGGCTACGGAAATGCGGTCAATACGTCCAACTTGCTGCTTTACGTAACGAATTTCTCGATCTAGCTCGTAGTTACGCGTGGAGGATGAACTTGCCATGCTGTTCATATCCGAGGTGTTGGTGTCACCCAATGCACCGGAGGCAACCATCTCGGGAGCTTCCGGTGGCGTATTAGAGAAGCTTCCAGGCATGCCGGAGGCACTCGCCATGGCGTCTTTTTCAAAGTCTATAGACTCCGATCTAGTCATTGGCCCTTGGCCACCTTTATCGAACTCCTCAAACGTGGTCTCAACTTCAGTGAAATCTAACGCGACATCGACTTCAGATCGGACATTACCTAAGCCAAGGATTGAAGAAAGAATTTGTTCTATGCGGCGCTGGTAACCCATTTCTAATGAACGCTTGTGATCAGATTGAGCGTTGGTAATGGTCATTGCTGACTCGCCCTCTGAATCGGTCAAAAGGTTGCCTGTGTTGTCTACAACGGCAACATTTTCAGCTGGCAAATACGGAATACTGGCCGAAACCAAATGTACTATGGCGCGAATTTGGGAAAGGGTGACCACTCGACCAGGGTAGGGCATAACCACTACTGACGCCTTAGCTGGCGTTTGATTACGCACAAAGACACTTTGCTGCGGTTCGGCAAGGTGCACTCTTGCAGCCTTAATAGTACTAATTTCAGAAATGGATTTAGCCAGTTCAGATTCCATAGCGGCCCGGTAGCTAACCTGTTCCATAAACCGACTAGTAGTCATTGAGCCTTGCTCTAATAGAGAGTCCATTCCGCCTATGCTAGCGCTACGAGGGATATCTTGTGAGGCAAGCAAAATGCGCGCCTCATGGTAACGCTTGTCTTCTACTTCCAAAGCGCCAGTATTTTGATCCAGACGCGAAGTGAAGCCCGCGGCCGATAATGCTTCACGAGCTGACTGTCTATCCGCCTCAGACATGCCCGGATATACGGAGCGATAGGTAGGTGCGGATACCCAAAGATAAAAGAGCACACATACTGCTAGCGCTACAAGCCCAAAAATCGCCGGCAAAGCTTGCTTTACCGCTGGATTTTCCAAAATTGCCAATGGACCGGTTATCCCTGGTGTCTCAGTTAGTCCGTTACCAAGGTTATCACCCAGGGGGGCGCTGACTTGCCCGCCTAGTCCGGCACTCGGTAAATTCGATGCTGGATTAGGTGCACCGGCGCCTAATGGGCTAGCCATTAGTGCGTTTGAATTTGAATCAAGAGTAGCTTCTGCCATGGGGTTCTCTATTTATTTGCTAATGCGGCTTAGGTCAGTGCCTTAAACCGGCATATTCTTAATGTCTTCGTATGCGCGGACTAACTTATTGCGCACTTGGAGGGTCGCTTCAAAACCAATTGAGGCTTTTTGCATGGCCAAAACGACATCTGTTAGAGGCACGTCCTCGCCTTTTTCGTAGGCATTCTTTAAAGCCATGCTGGTATGGCTGGTCTCGTTGACGTCATTTAACGCATCGACCATAAGGTTGCCAAAACCTTTGCTAGATGTTTGCTCGGCTCCCTGAACTAACTGGCTAAGTGCCGTACCGGTATCTCCACGAACAAGATCGTTGCGACTTTGTTGAGCCCTTATCTGGCTCAGCAAGTCAGCAACCTGAGATTGATAATGATTGCTTACACTGTTCATAATTTACGCCGACCGTCGCTTCGGGATTTGGATACCGCGCTCGCGCATACGCGCAATCTTGTAGCGCAATGTGCGTTGGCTGATGCCCAGAACGTCCGCTGCTTCTTGACGGGTGCGAGTGTTCTTAATGGTGTCTACAATAATGCGGAACTCGTTAGCATCCATTGCGCCCTGTAGCCCAGGACCGGAGTCGCTACGCTGTGTTTCGGGTGCTGGGATGTAGCCATTACCGTTATTCGCTTGCATGGCGAAAGGGTTACTCACACGGTCCAGGCCTTCAGACCAAGCCGAATTTCTGTCCGATTGATGCCTATCAAAATGCTGAACATCGTTATTGCCTTGGTGTTCCGGATAGCCAGAACCATAGCCAGGCGCAACGTTAGCTGAATGAACTTGGCCATAGTTTTCAATGGGATCATCAAAAATTAGGTTAGTTGAATCGATTGTGCCGCCGTTGGTCAAAACGATTGCACGCTGAATAACATTTTCCAGTTCCCGCACGTTACCCGGCCAGGGGTAGGCGAGTAGCTTGGCGGAAGCCTCTGGTGCAAGTTGCAACATGATGTCTTCGCGTCCGTGCTTAACTAAGAAATAGTTCGCCAATGGCAAAATATCGTCTAAGCGCGCAGATAGTCCCGGAACGTTGATACGGAAGGTACTGACTCTGAAATACAAGTCTTCACGAAACATGCCATTGCGAATGGCTGCACGGAGATCTCTGTTGGTAGCTGCGACAATGCGTACGTCAACCCGGTGAGAAACTGCGCTACCCACTGGTAGTATCTCTTTCTCTTGAATCGCTCTGAGTAATTTCGCCTGCAATGCTAGGGTCAGCTCGCCAATCTCATCGAGAAACAGTGTGCCGCCCTGAGCCTGCGTAAAGAATCCGTCTGTGCTTTTGGTGGCACCTGTGAACGCGCCTTTGGCGTGACCGAATAATAAGCTTTCTGCCAATGACTCAGGTAGAGCCGCACAGTTGACGGGAATGAAGGGGCCATCTCTACGCGGTGAAAAGTCATGCGTTAAGCGCGCCAATACCTCTTTACCTGACCCTGTAGGACCACACATTAGCGCGGTCACTTCAGCAGCGCCGACTCTTTCAACCAAAGCCAATAGATGTTGGCTGGTTTCATCGACAAAAACATAGGAGTCATTCTTGAGTAAGCGTAAGCGTGCGAGGCTGGCAATCTTTTCCCAGCGGTGAAGCTGATCGTCACCATCTGCGATCACGTCGTCTACACCGCACTTAATTGCCTCAATCGTGCTGTCCAAGTCGCCAGGAGCAACGCGCAAGACCAAATAGATTTTGGAGCCATAATGCTGCTTGAGCGTACGAATCATTTCAATGTTAGGTAGCTCACGGCGATGCATGCACAAAACACAGGGACCAAAACCATTTTGTTCCACGTAGCGCGCAACTTCGGCTGGGCCCATGCTCTGGGGCCGGAAACCCGCCTTGGTCAGCAATGCCATAACGCTGGTGTCTATTGGAGAGGACTCGTCCCAGATAAGGTCTATTGATTGTTCTTGATACATAAAATCGCTTCGCAAAATAACATTCGATGCATGTCTTTAAGCAAATGCCGTGCCAATAATAAAATTCAATAAAAACAATGGGTTGTGATGGGGTGGCGAATAATTGCCAGTATTTGCCGGCAGTTGCCGTGTGGCGAAAAAGGAAAGTGTCGTTATTTCGACAGGCTACAAAAGTCTCTATGGGCGCTAGACTTTCAATTGTGCGACATCTAAGTCGGTGGCTATTTAGGCGGCAACCACTTTGAGATCGTATTTCTTAATGCGCTCGATGAGGGTTGTTCGTTGCATGCGCAATAATTTTGCGCAACGGCTCACGTTACCGTCGGTTTCGCTCAACGCACGCTGAATAATATCTTGCTCAACGTCGCTCAAAATTCCTTTTAGAGATTGCCCCTGCTGCCGGAAATCATCAAAACCTTGGGCGCGCATAATAATTGATTCAAACTCTCTATCATCTTCGGATAGCTGTGCTTGCGGACCTGCCGCGGCAGGCCCAGCGCGACGCCCATCCGCAGTTTGCGCGGCCGGCGACTCACCATCAAACATCATGTCTAATAAGGAAGACTGTTCTGAGTCACCCACATCATGGGCGAGTTCACCCATGCCCACCGGCAACATAGTAGGCGCTACGTCCTGCACAGACAGACGCTGGCCGGGATGTAGCACCGAGAGTCGATGCATCATATTGGACAATTCACGCACATTGCCCGGCCAATCATAAGCCTTCATTACTCGCAAGAATTTGGCATCTAAGACCAAGGTGGGAGTTTTGTCTGCGGCAAAAATCTTCGCAAAGTGCTCAACCAGGGCAGGCACTTCATCACAACGGTCACGCAGAGGAGCCACACACACTGGCACTACATTGATTCGATAATAAAGGTCAGCACGAAAACGCCCCTCTTTTATCTCCTCTTCAAGATTTCTGTGGGTAGCCGCCACCACTCTAATATCTACGTTAACTGGCTTATTGGAGCCAACTGGGACAACAACCTTCTCTTGGAGCACCCGCAGCAGCTTTACTTGCATGGCCATAGGCATGTCACCTATCTCATCTAAAAACAGCGTGCCAGCGTGTGCAGATTGCACCCTACCGACGTGATCGCTTATGGCCCCGGTAAAGGAACCCTTTTTATGTCCGAAAAGCTCGCTCTCCAAAAGTTCGGCAGGAATTGCTCCACAATTGACAGCTACGAAGGGATGCGCGCTGCGCAAAGATTTATCGTGAATGCCTTGGGCTACCAGTTCTTTACCCGCGCCACTTTCGCCAGTGATCAGCACACTGGCTTCTGTCGGCGCAATTGCACCAATCAGCGATAGCAGATCTTGGGTCGCAGGACTGTTGCCTATGATCGTTTCAGACACTTAACGGGGCTTCTTTAGAAAACTTGTCCGTCAACTTTATAGGAACACCAAAAATTTTGCGATAGCAGGAAAAAGGGGCGTAAAAATCAGTTTCAAATATTTGAATTTTAATCCTGCAGTCTAAAAGATCATTCGGTACAAATTGCCGGCGGCGTATTGTTGCCGCGGTAACGAAACAAAACCAGTGTCATAGCCGCAAACCTGTGAGCTGACGAATAGACATCAATGTGCCTCGCCATAAAATGCCACACGTTATCGGCCCTAACTGATAAGGGAATCTGCTGAAAAGCCGCTGAAAGACTGGAAAAGCTCAGAAATCTCACATAATTCGCCCTTTTTCGGACGAAACATGCAGAAATGGCACGGTAGTTGCTTGAAATGGAGAGAAAGCGCGAGGGCAGCCGCAAGTGGCGAAAAACCGACACAGAGGAAAATTCCCTGTGAGAGGGGTCTTAACTACCCCGGAAATGAGCAAATTCCACTTGCCAGATAGGCCAATTCTTAAACGAGCGCACTTTAAGCTAAAAGTCTCATAGCGCGAGAAATTATCCAACGAAGGAAAAGTTGGCGGATAAACGCAAAGTGAGTGATTATGTATGTGTGCATTAACGGTATACAAATTGAGAAAAACTAAAGTTTTCAAGAATTAGACCGACTACACTAACAATTAATAAAAAAACACCAATCGAAAAATTGCTATGGAAAGTACAGACTATATAAATGCGCTAGGCGCGGGTGCTTCCTTCAATACAAAGACGATTGTTGAAGCTCTTGTAGAAGCGGAAAGAGCGCCTGCAAAGGCTCGTATTGAAAGACGTATTGCCAATTCAGAGGCCTCCATTAGCGGCATGGGCAAAGCAGTGTCCGTGCTCAATGTACTGTCAGCGGCTGCGGAGCGGCTCAACGATGCTTCCGACTTCAAAACCTATGGCGTCAGTAACAGCCAAAAGGATGCCTTCTCAGCGGTCGCAACCAGTGAAGCTAGAACGGGCTCCAGCTCAATTACAGTAAGCCAAATCGCCCAAGAACAGCGCAGCGTTTCAAACGAGTTTACGTCTACCACGGCGGGTCTAAACGGTGGCGCAGCAATTACCCTTTCTATGGTGATTGGCTCTGCCTCAACCACCACGACAAATATCGTTGTAAATGAGCCAACGCTGCAAAATACGGTTACCGCCATTAATAATGCCAACCTAGGCGTTACTGCGGAGATCGTTGATACCGGCGGGAACGGCAGCAACTACAGAATTCAATTAATCGGCTCCACTGGGGCAGAAAAGGCTTTCAGCCTTACTTCGAGTGATAGTTCGCTGAGCTTTTCGTCAGTACAAACGGCTACAGACGCCAACGTTTCCTTGAATGGGGTAGATTTCACCCGATCAACTAATGTCATTGACGATATTCTTTCTGGAGTCACACTGACGCTGAATGGTCCTACGACTGGGGCGGCCTCGCTGGCCATCAACCAAGACAATAGTGAAGCCAGAGCTAACATTGTAGATTTTGTAGCTATATATAATGAAGCGAAACGCCAGTTAGATGAACTTTCAAGCTCTACTGTTGATGGCCCTTTAGCAGGTGACAGTATTTTTCGCTCCATGACCAGACAACTTAGGAACGTGGTACTAAACACCTCGTCTACGCCAGGCGCCAATATAAATACTTTGTCAGATATGGGCATTAGCGTGAACAAAACTGGCCAAATGGAAGTAGACGATAAGAAGTTAGATCTCGCACTTGCAAACAACTACACAGATATAGTCCAAGCATTTTCTGCAAACACCGATGATCAATCAACAAACAGCACTGCCTCTGCAGGTATTGCTGGTGACTTGGCCAAGCTGATTGCAGACGCAACCGCCTCAAACGCTTATCTAAATACCCAGCAAACGTCACTGAAGAGTAGGAACTCTGAGTACGAAGAACAGTTAACTACCCTAGAGGAAAAGATGACTAAGGTAGAAGCTCGCTACACAAGCCAGTTCTTAGCGATGCAGCAGATCATTGAACAAATGAACAGCACCAGCGATAGTATGAAGAGTAGTTTTGAAAACCTGCCGTTTTCTAATAAAAACTAATACTCTGCTCGCCTGATCAAACTCTGGGGCACCATGAGCAACAAAATCAAAAAAAAAGAACCCGTATGCGCAGTGTGTCGCCAGATCCGCTACTTTCTAATGGTGGGCATACCACTGGTAATATTAATCGGCACACAAAACGATTTAGAGCCGCCAGCAGTACCGCTGCATGAGGTAGTCGCTAACTTTATTGTTGTCGCATTGGTCATTGTGGTGTTCTGGAAAATTTGGGAAGCTCGGCAAGAAAAGAAGGCAAGCACAAAAGAATCTAAGGACGAAAAGTAGCGATTCTAGGCGGCGAGCAAAACCCACCGCTATAGAGGCGTCGTTGACGCCTCCAGAGTCCAGTCCAGTCCAGTCCAGTCCAGTCCAGTCCAGTCCAGTCCAGTCCAAGTAAATGCTGCGCTGCCTCAGACCCACATCTAGCTTTTATATTCTGCCTTTCACCTTTCGTGTCTTAGTTAAATTTTGCCCTTCAAAATGGTCTTCAAGCGCTGCCATTGAAAATAGGGCTTCGGGTCTATTTATGCAGCTTGGGTTTAACCATTAACACTCGCCTTCCCGCCCCCTGTTTAGATAACACGCGTTTACCGGGGCGACTGCACAAACATCTAGGCACGTCTACACAACTTCGACATAAACCAGCGTTTAGCAATGCACTCAACACTTCCTATATATAGGTAATACTATTTACACACTGTTTGAGTGAGCGCCAACCCCCGCCAGATTGCAGCAAACTTTTGCTGTTAGAAGGTCAAGCGCATGCACTTTGGACAACACACCCTGGTTACAACCGGCAAAACACCTCGGCACAAGCGGCTGGAGCACCTTCCGACCTGCGCACTTTACGCGGGAGTTGCCAAACAACCACAGATGAGCCCTATTCAATCTCCTCACAATGCCTAGAAGTCGGAAAACTTCCTGCCGGTAACCACACATATTTTCCTTACTCTGAAATCCGGCAATAAAAAGCGGCAATGGTTTTCCATACCTACACACCACTTGCCGCTTTAGTGGCAGCCCTCTACCGCTAATTTGCCAACGAATCCGTGAGAAAAAAATAAATTGAAAATAAATTGAAAATACTTTTTTGCCGAATAGGCCTGTTTTTGGCTGTTTTTCGGCCAGTCCCTGCCGCTTTCTTGCCGCATAAAGAAAATTGTCGGATTTAGCTTGCCGCTTTACACCAATAACCTTAAGTGGCGATTTAAAACAGCCTAAAGAACACCCTCAATAACCCGACTAATTCTCTGTCGCAAGAAGCGATTCGCGGAAGGTTCGCAAGAGCACCGCTTACGCAAAACAAACTTTTAGGAGAAGACTTATGTCTTTAGTAGTAAATACAAATGTGAACTCACTCACAGCACAACGGGCTCTTGCTTTTGCCGACTCTCTTCAGGGCGAGGCAATGACAAGATTATCTACTGGTAGCAAGATCAACAGCGCATCTGATGATGCAGCCGGTCTAGCTATTGCACAACGCATGACCTCACAGGTTAACGGTTTGAACATGGCGATTAAAAACGCTAACGACGGCATCTCGCTAACCCAATCGGTTGAAGGTGCGTTAGTAGAAGTTTCGGACATGCTGCAACGATTAAGAGAACTATCGGTACAATCAGCCAACGATACAAATACAGGCGTTGACCGCAAAGCAATCCAAGAAGAAGTAGACCTTCTAGTTGCCGAGATATCTCGCGTATCATCTAACACCCGATTCAACAATCAGCCAGTGCTCGATGGATCTTTTTCAAATAAGACTATTCAAGTTGGCACCCAAGCTGGCGAGACCATTAACATCACTTTAGAGTCTTCTAATGCAGATAAGTTGGGCGCATACAGTGTAACCGGCGATCTAGTCCAAGCCAGCGCTGGATTCGGTAGCGGACAACTTGTTAACCAAACTGACGCATCCGATGACATCATAATTAATGGTGACAGCATATCACGTACAATTGATGTTGCTGCAAACGATAGTGCAAAGGACGTTGCATCTAAGATTAATGCTGTAAGCGGTGCTACAGGCGTTTCGGCAGAAGCTAAGACTTACGCACAGTTCTATAGCATGTCGGCTAGCGACGAAACCATGAGCGTTAAGATCAATAACAAGACCACTGGCGACTTTGTCTTTAGTTCCTCTAACGTGAACGATGCGGTTGACAAAATTAACGCCATTTCCGGTACAACCGGGGTCAGCGCAAAAGCTAATGACTCCAATCAGGTGATTTTGTATAGTGCTACAGGTTCCGACATTTTGGTTGAGAATGAGAAAGCTTCAACTGCTCTTCGCTTAAAGACAGTGGGTAACGATGGTGTGCAGACAGTGGCAAAACAGTCCACTCATGGAAATGCAACGAAAGCTGCTGAGTTTGCGGACAGCACAGCGCATACGATTACTAACAACACCACAGGGGCAACTGCAGAATTCACTACCGGTTCAGCCGCTACTGAAACAGCGTTCACCTACAGCACAAAGATCAACGATGCTTTAGGTGCAACCGTAGGTACAAAAGCGAACAGAGTTTCGACCACTGACGTAACTTCTATAGCAACGGGTTCCTACTACTTAAAGCATGAACCCACCGGCGATACTTTCAAGCTTAGCTTGGGCGCTGCTACAGAAGCGGGTTGGACTGCAGCCATTGCCGCAGCAACTTACGAAGGCGGCGAGCACGACGGTCAAACTCGGGATATGTCCGGTATGTTGACCGCTTCAACGGTAGATTCAAAGCTACAGATCACGGGCAACCGCGTATTTGGCGACTTCGATGTCTACAGCGATGCGATCACCTCACAGAACATCATGAATATTTCCAGCACGCTCAACTCGGTAGGGGTAGAGGGTACGGGTATTGAAGTGACCAGCGCACGCGGCGGAGCTGTGGGTACAGAGCTAGGTTCGGGTGCAGCAGTAATTGCTACGGCTGACGTCACCACAGCCGACATGATGAACCACCTTGCAACCTCAGCTGTGGCTGATGGCTCTGCAGGAACATTGTCTGGAACAACCTATACATTTGATGAAGACACTTCTATTTCGTTAGATCTATCCGCGGCGGTTGCTGGCGCAACAGTAACCCTTACAGGTACTGACAGAGACGGCAGATCGGTTTCTGAAACCCTAGACTTGGCTGCAGGTACGGTCGTAGAGTCTCAGTTTCAATATAAGACGCTAACAGGAATGTCTGCGAACGCAGCTCTGAATACAGATACAACCGCTGCTCTTTCCGTGAAGGGTAACCTTGCGTCAGATAGCTTCACCTTCAGCGGTGCTCGAGAATACGGTGACTTTAAGGTTGGCACCACTGCTGCACCGACAGTAAACTTGCTGACTGTGGTAACTGCCGGCGATAAGGACACCCAAGATCTAGAGTTAGGCGTAGCAGGGTTAACCGATGCCGGCACTATTCAAGGCACTATGTCTTTGTCTTCAAGCAAGATCTTCACCGTGACTCAGCAGGGTACTGAAGAGGCGTACAGCGGTGGGCCGCAGAACGATAACTACTTTACAACTGGATCTTCAACGCTGAATACCGTTTCAAACGTTGATCTTCGGACACAAAGTGGGGCTAGTGCAGCACTGGCGATCATTGACGGCGCAATTGAGAAGATTTCTTCAATGAGAGCGGACCTAGGTGCCATTGAAAATCGCTTAGACCACACCGTAAGCAACTTGATGAACATTTCCGAAAACACGGAAGCTGCTCGCTCAAGGATTCAAGATGCGGATTTCGCAGCTGAATCTGCCAAACTGTCTAAGGCCCAGGTCTTAAAGCAGGCTGGTGTTGGCATGTTGGCACAAGCGAACGCTGGCTCACAGCTAGTACTTCAGCTTCTTCAGTAATAGCTCCCCCCTTTAGCTATCTACATTACTGAAACGAATAAGGCCGCCAGAGAAATCTGGCGGCTTTTTCTTTGGCTGCAATAACCCACCGGCCTATTACGCAAAGTCTAAGCGCTCCTTACAGCACAAATTGGCATACTTAAACTTATTAGCGACACAACGCTACAGGCTGCCTAGGCCACCCACCTCTTGAGCTTCCCAGAGTCTCGACTTGCTCCGACCTTTGCGAAAACTCTCACTAAGACTCTCACTAAGACCAACAACCCTCTAGCCGAGCCGATTCTATTGAAGCATAGAGACTACGCTGCACTTAAATGGGCTGAAGCGGATACTATGAGCTATGAGCCAAGCACTACTTTCACTACTTTAGTTATTTTTGTGAACTGGGTGGTCGGGAAGTCAAAAACCACACTGCTACCAGCCCAGCGTGACGCCTTTATTAACTGCCTAAAGTCGCGCTAGTAGCCTGGATCCTGAAGTCAGATCGCCGGCATCTCAATACAGGTAGGGGCGTTACAACCTCAAACTAACCATCACCCGCCCGGTTGTTAAAGAACAGAACGGTGCCAACGTATAAAAAGTTACAGCGAATTATCGCAACCAACCCGGGCACAGCGGCCTTTCTCGCTCGCCCTTTCCCACGAAAAAAATAGCAATAAAGTGGCCGGGTAGCGTTGCGCCCAACGCAATACCCCAATTTAGAGCTGAATAATTTTTTGTACTTTGTAATTATTCACCAACCACCATGCCAACAGCTCGATGGTGCTATTAACACACGTAATACCATGCTGAATGCGTTGGCTCTCGCCCTAACTAATGGGGTCTTAGTCTAGATCTATAAACCAGCCCATTAACCCAGCCAAATCAGGCACCGGCAATTATTTGCCGTTTTTTGTCATTTTCTTGCAAAAAAACCTAAAGGTTCAGCAAAAGCACCCGACTAACTCTTCGAAGACGGCAAAAGTTTGCCGCCTTTGTTGGTTTTCGGCAAGAAATTGCCGTACGCCAGCAACTTTAAGTTGCGAAGTATGGGAGTGCCTTTAGCGGGGCACTCATCATGGTTGGGGTCATTATGGTTAAAACCATACTCACGTGGCTTTCTAAAAATAAATTTTAGAGGCTTAGTTATGAGTTTAGTCATAAACACAAATGTCGCATCTTTGAATGCGCAGAGGTCATTGGCCAAATCCGGAGCAGAACTTAGTACTGCAATGGAAAGGCTGTCTTCTGGTAAGAAAATTAACAGCGCCGCCGACGACGCTGCTGGTTTTGCAATTGCCGAAAGAATGACCGCACAAGTAAGAGGCCTGAATATGGCTGCAAAGAATG
>CAJXUL010000029.1 GCA_913060615.1 uncultured Gammaproteobacteria bacterium
ACACTAGCTACTACTTTGCAGCCAGTTACGGGCATCTAACTGCTGCCCGGTGGTGAAGGCGACCACATTGCCACTGACTCGGTCACTCGCGCACATTAGCGCTAAGTACAATTCCATGTGATCTTCTGGGGTGGGTAATATGGCTGGGTCTTCTAGTGGGTAAGCCTCCTTGCGCATGGCAGTTCTGGTGCCGCCTGGGTTAACGCTATAAACATGAATGTTTCCAGCATTCTCTGTTTCGTCAGCAAATAGCTGGCTCAACCCTTCTAATGCGAATTTTGATGCCGCGTATGCGCCCCAATAGGCTCTAGCTTCTCGGCCCACGCTTGAGGAGGTATGAATTACACAGGCGTTTTCGCTCTTGTCGAGTAATTCGAACAGTCCTTTGTTGAGCATAAACACAGCGTTAACGTTGGTTTGCATAACTTTTTGCCACTCGTCCGCGGGGTAGTGGGCGATGGGTACTTTGGGCCCAAGGCGTGAGGCGTTATGCACTAAGCCGTCTAGTTGTCCAAAGCTATCAGCAATTGAGTTAGCCAAATTTTCTACGGTTTCGCTGTCGAGGTTTGCCAAATCACAGGGCACGATGACGGGTGTTGTTTTGGTATGTGCCTCTATCCAATCGAATACAACTTCAAGCTTGCTCCGCGTGCGGCCTAAAAGAATGACATTTGCGCCAAAACTCGCATAAGTCTTAGCCGTAGTGCAGCCAATGCCGTCGCCAGCGCCGGTGACCAATATTGTTTTGCCTTGTAACGCGTCACTTTGAAAGTGGTGCTGCCAGCTGCTTTGTTTGGCCGCCAATCCAGGGTAATGGTTTAAATTATTGGCCGTTTCATTTGTCTGTGTCATTGAGGTTTTCTTGCATGGACGATGTAATTTGCGTCTGTATCGTTGCTGATCCGGCAATTGCGGGTTAGCGGGTTATAGTTCATGCCCCTTATTTCTACCACTTCTAGACCAGCATCTCTCAATGCTTGGGCCAATTCAGAAGGTTTGATGAACTTGGCATACTCATGGGTGCCCTTGGGCAAAATATTCAGCAGGTACTCGGCGCCCAAAATCAATAACAGGTAGGCTTTTGGGTTGCGATTGATGGTGGAGAAAAACAAGTCAGCGCCGGGTTTGGCTAGCTCCGCACATGCTTTCACGGTATCTGGATAGTGGGTCACATGCTCCAGCATTTCTAGGCAGGTGACAGTGCGAAATTGCGCAGGTTTGAGCTTGGCGTATTCTTCCGCCGTAGATTCCTCGTAGTTCACCAGAGCGCCGCTGTCTAACGCGTGCAGTTTCGCCACACCTAATGCTTTAACCGCCATATCAATGCCAGTTGTTTGTGCGCCAGTTGCGGCAATAGATTCGGCAAGGATGCCGCCGCCGCAGCCTACGTCGATAATAGGGCCAGCATGTAAATCTGTACGCTCTTGAATGTAGGCGAGTCTGCTCGGGTTGATGTCGTGCAGCGCCTTAAAGTCGCCATTTAGATCCCACCAACGGCTTGCCAGCGCATTGAATTTGCTGATTTCTTCGGGGTCGACATTTTGCGCGTTATCCATGATGTGTGATCACACTCCGTAATTGCTTGCAAGGAAAGCAGCATTGCTCTTTGGGATTAATATTATTCATTGTAGCCGCCACTAGCCCTGTCACGAAAGGAATAGCCGCAAATTGGCCGAAATTGTCGCAGAAGATTTTATTGCTGTGCAGGGCGGTCGTCCCACTGAATGTCGGCAGGTAGCGATTGTTGTTGCCGAGATGGCGGTTTTTTAGCGCTTTGGTAGCACTCTTAAAGCTATTGGGTCAGTGGTCCTCAGCAGAGTTTTGTAGCCTAGAGACCAGCGGTCTAATTAGTCTTCTATTTTGCTCCCTTTAAGGCATCAACCTGCTTGCTAAGGTGATGGTGGAAGTGGGTCAATATCTGCTGTAAAAGACACCTACAAATGCCCCATTTGTGGATGATTGTGTTAATATTTTCAGCTAATTTCCCAAGCTGATAGCGCTGCATTTATGTCCGAAACTACGCCTCCAGATTCTAGAGATATTCGCCCGGTAAACATTGAAGATGAACTACGTCAGTCGTACTTAGATTACGCCATGAGCGTGATTGTGGGTCGAGCGCTGCCGGATATTCGTGACGGTCTTAAACCTGTGCACAAGCGCGTTTTGTTTGCCATGAGCGAACTCAACAACACCTACAACCGGCCCTATGTTAAATCGGCTCGAGTGGTCGGCGACGTAATCGGTAAGTATCACCCACATGGTGATACTGCGGCCTACGACACCATTGTGCGTATGGCCCAAGATTTCTCTATGCGTTACTTATTGGTAGATGGCCAAGGCAACTTTGGTTCCATCGATGCAGACCCCCCCGCAGCTATGCGTTACACAGAAGTACGCATGTCGAAGATGGCTTCAGATCTGCTGGCGGACTTAGATAAAGACACCGTTGAGTTTGTACCTAACTACGATGACACACTGTCAATGCCGGAAGTACTGCCTACTCGAGTACCAACGCTGTTGGTGAACGGTAGCTCAGGTATCGCAGTAGGCATGGCGACCAATATTCCACCGCATAACTTGACCGAAGTTGTGAACGCCTGTCTGGCTATGCTAGAAAATCCAGAGATGGAAATTGATGGGCTGATGGATTACATCACCGCGCCAGATTTTCCTACAGGCGGCATCATTAACGGGCGAGCGGGTGTCGTTCAAGCTTACCGCACCGGCCGTGGTCGTATTTATGTGCGTGGACGCGCCAGTGTCGAAATAGAAAAGAATGGCCGCGAACGCATCATCATCACTGAGATTCCTTATCAGCTGAATAAGTCTCGGTTGATCGAAAAAATTGCTGAATTGGTAAAAGAAAAGCGCATTGATGGCATTACCGAGCTCAGAGACGAGTCCGACAAAGACGGACTTCGTGTGGTTGTTGAAGTACGCCGCGGCGAATCTGGTGAGGTTATCCTAAACAACCTCTACACCCAGACCCAATTGCAGTCTGTGTTTGGCATTAACTGCGTTGCATTGGTAGAAGGCCAGCCTAAGTTGGTCAACCTCAAGCAAATGCTTGAAGCATTTTTGCAGCACAGACAAGAAGTCGTAACACGCAGAACCTTATACTTATTGCGTCGTGCACGTCAGCGCGGGCACATTTTGGAAGGCCAAGCAGTCGCCTTGGCTAACATCGATGCGGTCATTGAGCTGATTAAAAAATCACCTTCAGCGGCAGAAGCACGCGTGAGGTTGATGGAACAACGCTGGGCGGCAGAAGCATTGTTCGACTTATTAGAGCGCGTTGGCAGCGATGCATGCCGACCAGAAGGGTTGTCTGAAGACTTCGGTTTTAGTGAAGGTCTTTATCGCCTCACCGAAGAACAGGCTCAAGCTATTCTGGAAATCCGCTTACATCGGTTGACTGCTATGGAGCAAGGCAAGCTGATGGAAGATTACCAGGGAGTGATTGATGAAATTGCTGACCTGCTAGACATATTGGGATCGCATGCCCGATTGATTTCCGTTATTCGCGGAGAGTTAGAAGAAATACGCAGCACTTATGGCGACGAGCGCCGCACCGAAGTAGTGACCAGTCACCAAGATTTATCCGTTGAAGACCTGATCAATGAAGAAGAGCTTGTGGTGACTATCTCGCACCTAGGTTATGGCAAGACGCAACCATTAGACACCTACCAGGCTCAGCGCCGTGGTGGTCGAGGTAAAGCTGCTACTACAGTCAGAGACGAAGATTTTGTTGAGCATTTGATTGTTGCAAATTCTCACGACGTTTTGCTCTGCTTTTCCGATATGGGTAAAGTCTTTTGGCTGAAGGTGTTTCAAATCCCTCAAGGTAGTCGTGGTGCCAAAGGTCGGCCAATGATAAACCTGCTCTCTTTGGCTGCTGATGAGCGCATAACAGCTGTGCTCCCAATTAAAGATTACGCAGCAGATCACTTTGTCTTTATGGCGACCGCCAACGGTACTGTTAAAAAGACTCCGTTAGAGCAATTTTCACGCCCACGTCCTAGCGGTTTGATTGCTATTGATTTGGAAGAAGGTAATACCCTAGTCGGCGCGGCCATCACAAATGGCAGTTGCGACATTATGCTTTGTTCTAACGCTGCAAAAGCAGCGCGTTTCAAAGAAACCGACGTCAGAACCATGGGCCGTACTGCCAAAGGTGTTCGCGGCATTAGATTAGGCGAAGGGCAGCGTGTTATTTCGCTGATTATTCCTGATGAAGAGGGCTACCTCTTAACCGCCAGTGAAAATGGTTATGGTAAGCGCTCGCTCATTACCGACTTCCCCATCCGTGGTCGAGGCGCTCAAGGCGTAATCGCCATGCAAACTAGCGATCGTAATGGTGAGCTTGTGGGCGCGGTACAAGTTTTCAAAGGCGATGAACTGATGCTGATCTCAAATCTGGGTACGTTGGTTAGAACCGGCGGTGATGAAGTGTCCATTGTGGGTAGAAATACTCAGGGCGTGCGCCTAATTAAACTAAAAGAGGGTGAATTGCTTAACAGTGTAGGGCGTATTGCTGAAGGCAGTTTGGTAACGGATACCGAGGGCACTGAAGGTGAAGGCCAAGTTGTCGGTGAAGTTGCTGATGAAGTTGCTGGTGAGGTTGAAGGCGAAGTCATAGACGGCCCGACGCCTGCTGACGATTCAGATACTGAATCTGAGTAACAGCAAAAAACACACTTTGTGGCCGAGATGTAACTTTCTATGATCGTTGTAGGCCATCTTTTTAAGTCGTTCTTTTAGACAGTGAAAAGAAGGCAGTTACCTAAAAACACAATCTAGGCTATAAAAACAGCCTAGATAAAAAATTCATATGGCGGCCTAATAATTAGGGTTGCTCGCTGTAAGCTATTGGTAAACATAAACTAATTGGAGGTTTTTTTGGGTCGTACATACAATTTTTCAGCTGGTCCTGCGTCGTTACCGATAGAAGTTCTCAATCAAGCCGCAGAAGAAATGACAGACTACCAAGGTAGCGGTATGTCGGTTATGGAAATGAGCCACCGTAGCAAAATTTTTGTCGATGTGGCTGCCCAGGCAGAAGCTGACTTGCGCGAATTGATGGGCGTGTCAGACGAATATCATGTGTTGTTTTTACAAGGTGGCGCTACTGGACAATTTGCTGGCATTCCACTGAATCTGACCCAAGCGGGCGACACCATAGATTTTATTGAAACTGGCGCTTGGTCGAAGAAAGCAGTTAAAGAGGCTAAGAAGTATTGCAACGTTAATGTTGCTGCATCCAGTGCCGACTCCAATTTTGATCATATTCCAGACCAGAGTGCTTGGCAGCTCAGTGACAACGCACGTCTGCTACACATTTGTTCCAATGAAACTATTGGCGGTGTGCAATTTAAAAACTTTCCTTCCAGTTCTGTGCCTATTGCCGTGGACATGTCATCGGACATTTTGTCCCGCCCAGTAGATGTAAACAATTTTGGTCTGATTTACGCTGGTGCTCAAAAGAATATTGGCCCCGCCGGTCTAACAGTTGTGATTGTGCGTAAAGACCTTTGCGGTAACGCCCGAGATATTACGCCGACGTTCTTAGATTATGCTCAGCAGGCAGACAACGATTCTATGATTAACACGCCGCCAACTTATGGTTGGTATTTGGCGGGCTTGGTATTTAAATGGATTAAGGAAAAAGGTGGTGTTGAAGCCATTGAAGCGCAAAATAACGCCAAGGCAGCTTTGCTCTACGGTGCTATTGAAAACAGTAACTTTTACAGTTCGCCAGTAGCTGCGGGCAATCGCTCCACCATGAACGTGCCTTTTACCTTGGCCGATTCAGCGTTGGACGCGGAGTTTGTTAAGCAAGCCGAAGCGCGTAGCATGTTTAACCTTAAGGGACACAGAAGTGTTGGCGGCATGCGTGCCAGCATTTATAACGCGGTTTCGCTGGAAGCCGTTCAAGCCTTAGTCAGTTTTATGAGCGAATTCGAAAATGAGCGTGGATGATGAGGCGTTAAAACCCTTACGGGAGCGTATTGACAGTATTGATCGTCAATTACTGACATTGATCAATGCCCGTGCGCAGTGTGCGTTAGAAGTGGGGGAAATTAAGCAGGGCCAGCCTATGAGCGAGGCGCCTATTTTTTATCGCCCAGAGCGTGAGGCGCAAATCTTAACGCGGCTAATGGCAGAAAATTCTGGGCCTTTGACCGATGCTGATGTAGCCGGTTTGTTCCGAGAAGTTATTTCCTGCTGCTTGAATCTAGAGCAGCCGTTAACCGTTGCTTACTTTGGTCCTGAAGGCACCTACACTGAGGCTGCTGCGATTAAACAGTTTGGCCACTTTGCCAACACAACACCCATGGCGTCCATTGATGAAGTGTTTCGAGAAGTAGAGTCTCAGGCCGTTCACTATGGTGTTGTCCCAGTGGAAAACTCCACGGAAGGTATGGTTAATCACACATTAGATTGTTTTCTGAGCACGCGTTTACGTATTTGCGCCGAGGTGGAGTTACCTATCCATCACGCGTTTATGCAGGCTATTAGTGAAGGTGCCACGCCGAAAATTACCGAAATTGTTTCTCATGCTCAGAGCTTGGCGCAATGTCGCGGTTGGTTAGACCAGCATTATCCCGGCATTCCTCGCGTAGCTGTAGCCAGTAATGCAGAAGCGGCTAAACAAGCTTTGGCTCGCCCTGGCGTTGCCGCGGTAGCAGGTGAAATGGCAGCAGAACGTTATAACTTACATGTATTGTCCACGCGCATTGAAGATAATCCAGATAACAAAACTCGCTTCCTAATTATAGGCAAACAAGTTGTTGGCCCCAGTGGCAATGACAAAACGTCAATTTTAGTTTCGGTTAAGAATGAGCCTGGGGCTTTGCTTCGAGTGCTGGAACCCTTTCAACGCTTTGATATCAGTCTTTCGCGCATTGAAACCCGTCCCGCGCGTTCCGGCGATTGGTCCTATGTGTTCTTTATAGATTTCGACGGGCATCAATCTCAAACCAATGCGCAATCGGTGATTGATGCAATATCAGATGTCGCATTAGAAGTGCGTACGTTGGGTTCTTACCCTAAGGCAGTTGTTCCCGCATGAGTATCGAAGCACAAGTAAACGAGCGAATTGCTGGTCTAAAACCATATCAGCCGGGCAAGCCGATTGATGAAGTTGCCCGTGAACTAGGTATAAACGATATTGTTAAGTTGGCCAGTAATGAAAATCCTCGTGGTCCTGGAGAGCATGTTCAGCAGGCCATAGCGCAAGTGAGTAAAGAGTTGTCGCGTTATCCCGACGGCGGTGGTTTTGAGTTAAAGGCTGCGTTGGCTGAGCACATTGGAGTGGATACAAATCAACTGACGCTAGGCAATGGCTCCAACGATGTCTTAGATCTAATCGCTCGAGTTGCTGTTGAGCCAGGCTATGAAGCCATTATTTCAGAGCATAGTTTTGTCGTTTACCGTTTAGCAGTCACCTGCTGTGGCGGTGATTTGGTAACCATACCTGCCAAGGATTACGGTACGGATCTAGATGCCATGTTGGCGGCAGTGAATGAACGCACGCGGGTTATTTTTATCGCCAATCCTAATAATCCTACTGGCACATGGGTGCCTGGCGCGGATTTGGTAGATTTCTTGCAGCAGGTACCCAGCACTGTGTGGGTGGTTTTAGATGAAGCCTATCTTGAATATATGACTTCTGATGACTATATCGACGGCGTGGCTTTGCTAAAGAAATTTCCTAATTTGATTCTTACCCGCACCTTTTCAAAAGTCTATGGCCTTGCCGCCGTGCGCCTAGGGTACGGTGTTTCGAGTCCTGAGTTTGCTGATCTGCTCAACCGCGTGAGACAGCCTTTTAATGTTAACGCCCTTGCTATGGCTGCGGCGATTACTGCAATTGCGGACGAAGAGTATGTGCGCGAAAGTGTCGAGATGAACCGCCAAGGTATGCAGCAAATGGTTGCTGGACTGACGGACATGGGTTATCCCTATATCCCGTCAGCGGGTAATTTTGTCAGCTTTGACTGTGGTGAGCCTGGCCCAGACGTATTTCAGCGCTTGTTACAACAAGGGGTTATTGTTAGGCCTATTGCTGAATATGGCTTGCCCAATCATATTCGCGTAAGCATAGGTCTGCCCTCTGAAAATGAGCGATTTTTGACAACGCTTGCGAAAATTCGATAACGCTTGCGAAAAGAGTTCGGGAGATGGGTTCGCTTCTTCGATCAAATAGTGGGCCAAAAAATTGACCAAAGAGTGGACACAAAAAACGACAAAAGAGTTGCTAAAGACTAAGCGTTGATTGTCTTAAGGTCCTGTGCATTGAGGGTGTATGTCTGAAATTTTTCATAAAATTGCCATAGTCGGTGTGGGCTTAATTGGTGGTTCACTGGCACTCGCTCTGCGCCAGCAGGGGGTTGCCAGCACTTTAGTTGGCATTGAAAACAACGCGACTTCTGCTCAATGGGCACTAGACAACGGCTTGGTAGATGAGGTTGTTGATCAAGTACCGAGTGACGCGAATTTGGTGGCGCTATGTGTGCCAAGCGATTTGGTCAGTGATTGGGTAGTTAGATTAGCCAAACACCAAGCCGCCGTATTTGACGTGGGCAGTGTTAAAGGACCGATTGTCAGTGCGGTGGCCTGTCAGATAGATCTCCCGGAAAATTTTGTACCGTGCCACCCTATAAGTGGGTCAGAAAAAAGCGGTCCAGAAGCCGCGCGCGCCGACTTATTTACTGACTCCATGGTGGTGCTAACACCTACCGAAAATACCTCGCAGCAAGCATTAGAAAGTGTTCTTAAGTGTTGGCATTGCTTAGGCGCTCAAACCAGCCAGCTTTCGCCTCAGGATCACGACAGTGCGCTTGCCCTTACTAGCCATTTACCTCATTTGTTAGCCTTTGCTTATATGCAGCAAGTGGAAAGTAAGCACCTTGGGCTAACGGGTGGTGGTTATAGAGATTTTACGCGTATTGCTGGGGCCAACCCCGAGCTTTGGTGGCGAATTTTTCAGCTGAATAAGGAAGAAGTACTGACAGCATTGGATACCTTCAGCGTAAACTTGCAGGCATTGGCGCAAAATATTCGTGATGCGGACAGTGAATCTGGCATCGCTGCGATTAGCGCCGCGGCGAACAAGCGCAAAGGCCCAGAAGCAGAATAAAGCCGAATAGGTTGCAGTCAGTTTGTGCGTGAATTCACATCTCTATGTTGTTGAAATAATTTTTAATTGAGAGCTTCAACTTAGCATGGCGCGAGTTCGAGATTTCAATTCCAGTAGTCCATTGAGGAAAAATAATGCAGCACGACCCGCTTGCCCCGGTAGTTACCATTGACGGTCCCGGCGGTTCCGGTAAAGGCACTTTGTCTTCGCTAGTGGCCGCCAAATTAGGTTGGCACTTGCTCGATTCTGGAGCGCTTTACCGTATTGTCGCGGTCTCTGCCCAATCCCAAGCCATTGATTTAGAAGATGAAAATGCTTTGGTGGTAATGATTGCAGATTTACAGATCGCATTTGCCGGGGATATAGTGGACGTCAATGGTAAAGACCTGAGCGACATCATTCGCACTGAAGAAACCGGTGTGGCGGCATCCCGAGTGGCTGCATTGCCTGGCGTTCGTGACGCTATCTTGGCACTACAAAAATCTTTTCAACGTGCACCAGGCTTAGTGGCAGACGGTAGAGATATGGGCACCGTCGTATTTCCACATTCTAAAGCCAAAATATTTTTAGACGCTTCGGCGGAAGCAAGAGCCGATCGTCGTTATAAGCAGTTGAAAAATAAAGGATTGAGTGTTAATTTGCGCGACCTCCTCGAGCAGATACAAGAACGTGATGCTCGGGATAGAGGACGTGCAGTTGCACCGCTGAAGCCCGCCGCTGATGCCCTGATAATTGATAGCACCCAGATGACCATAGAAGAGGTGTTGGAAACAGTTATGACGGAAGTCACCAAAGGGTATTCGTAAGGTTCTTAGAAGGTTTCAATTAAGAAAGCTTTTTGGGGAAGGGTTCGCTTCGAGATGAAAGTAAAGTTAGAGAGTACGTAAGGATACGCAAACGAGAATTATGCTCGTTGTTCTACCGGTCTGATTACTTCCTAGTCGAAACAAGATTGTTGATTTGCTCCGTGCGCGTAGCGCGCTGTGCCAAGTAACAGTTGCTCTTTTAGCTTTAGCCAGTAACTGCCTAAACATTAACTAACCAACGGAGAGTTTCGCCGGCTTGGCAAGCATCTCATTTCGAGCTATGTGCTTCCCCCGGCAGACAATTATATGAGCGAATCATTTGCCGACCTATTTGAAGAAAGTTTACAAACCATCGAGATGGCACCTGGGTCCATCGTCACCGGCACGGTGGTAGACATAGATGATGACTGGGTAGTAGTACATGCTGGTCTAAAATCAGAAGGGGTTATCCCCAAAAATCAATTCCTCAATGAAGAGGGCGTTTGCACCTTAAGCATTGGTGACCAAGTAAAGGTTGCAATGGAATTTGTAGACGATGGCTTTGGTGAGACCCGTTTGTCTCGAGAAAAAGCTAAGCGTGCCGAGTCTTGGGAACAACTAGAAGAAGCCAGCGAAAAAGGCGAAGTTGTTATCGGTATTATCAATGGCAAGGTCAAAGGCGGATTCACCGTTGACGTCAATGACATCCGTGCATTCTTGCCCGGTTCATTGGTTGATATCCGACCATTGCGCGAAACAGCCCACCTTGAAGGCAAGCCTTTAGAATTTAAAGTTATTAAGCTCGACCAGAAGCGCAACAACGTTGTCGTTTCACGTCGTGCCGTTCTTGAAGATGAAAACTCTCATGAGCGCGAAGAGCTACTTGCTTCTATGCAAGAAGGTCAGGATGTTAAAGGTATCGTTAAGAACCTTACCGATTACGGTGCGTTCGTTGACCTTGGCGGCGTAGACGGTCTGTTGCACATTACAGACATGGCTTGGAAGCGTATTCGTCATCCGAGCGAAATGGTTAACGTTGGCGACGAAGTGAGCGTACGAATCTTGAAGTTTGATCGTGAAAAGAATCGCGTTAGCCTAGGTATGAAGCAATTAGGCGATGATCCCTGGGTCAACATCATTCGTCGTTATCCAGAGGGTGCTCGTGTGATGGCTACCATCACCAACCTGACGGATTACGGTTGTTTTGCTGAGATCGAAGAAGGTGTTGAAGGTTTGGTACACGTATCTGAAATGGATTGGACCAACAAAAACATTCATCCCTCTAAGGTTGTCTCAGTAGGCGACGAAACGGAAGTAATGGTTCTGGATATAGACGAGGAACGCCGTCGTATTTCATTGGGTATCAAGCAATGCCGTCCTAATCCTTGGGAAGAGTTCAGCATTCAGCATGCCAAGAGCGACCGCATCAGCGGCAACATCAAGTCAATTACCGATTTCGGTATCTTCATTGGTTTGGATGGCGGCATCGACGGTCTTGTGCATCTTTCCGATATATCTTGGAACGAGCCAGGCGAGACTGCGGTTCGTAGATACTCCAAGGGCGAGCAGATTGAGACCATTATCTTGTCCGTTGACCCCGAGCGTGAGCGTATCTCGCTGGGTATTAAGCAACTAGATAAAGACCCATTCTCAGATTACACAGCGATTCATGATCGTGGTGCGGTAATCATGGGCAAGGTTGTAGAAGTCCAGCCTAAAGAAGCAATTCTTGAATTAGCTGAAGAAGTACTTGGTGTACTGAAGGCTGCAGAAATCAGCGTTGATCGTGTGGAAGACGCACGCACAGTGTTGAAAGAAGGCGAAGAAATAGAAGTTAAGATCATTAACATCGATCGCAAGAACCGAACCATTGGCTTGTCTATCAAGTCGAAGGACATCGAAGAAGAGCGAGCTGCTGTTAAAGAGCACCAGAAGCAAGAGACTGATCGTTCAGGTCCGGCAACTTTGGGTGACTTGATTAAGGCGCAAATGAACCAGCAGGCAGACGAGGACTAGGCTTCGCCTAGTTTCCGTTTCTAAGAGCTAGAGTAGAGTTATGACCGAGGAAGTCAGCCTAACGAAATCTGAGTTAATTGAGCGCATGGTTAGCGCTCAATCTCGGGTGGCTGGCTTGCAGCTCAACGCCAAAGACGTTGAGTTTGCGGTTAAAACAATGCTTGAGCAGATGTCCAATACGTTGGCTTCTGGGGATCGAATCGAGATACGTGGTTTCGGTAGTTTTTCTTTGCACTACCGTGCTCCGCGTATAGGGCGTAACCCAAAGACGGGCGAATCTGTGGGACTTGCAGGTAAGCACGTACCGCACTTTAAGCCGGGTAAAGAACTTCGAGATCGAGTCAATGAGGCTCTATTGAAGGACTTGGCTAGCGCTAAGGCGGATGGTTCAGGCTAGATGGATAGCCTAGTGGCGTTTGGGTAAGAAAACGAATAAAGGAAAAACTAGAAATAGTTTTTCCTTTTTTTTTGTCTTGTTGCCAAGCTGCCTTCGCCTTAGCACTTGCACTTCGAACGATGCAAAATCACTAGAAAATTATTTTCGCTAATTACGCACAGTTAAATGTGCTATGACCGCTCGCAGAGATGTCTGTTCTCCTTGGTTCCAAGGGCGAATATCAGGCTTAGTATTTACCGAGTTTCATTTAGATTTTTGTTCTCAACAACTATCAGGATGAAATATATGTTTGCCACTTTTTTACACAGAGTTTTTAACAGAGCAGGCAATAACGCCGCTATCCGCTCCAGGAGCAAAGCCAAAGGTTATTTCTCAGCGACCTTTCTTCTTTGTCTTGCTCCACTATTTCTAACCAGCCCGGTGGCTGCCAAGGTACCCAGTGTATTGGGTGCTGACAAGGTTGCCTTCGCAGCATCAAGTCAGAGCCGTGGCATAAGTAATGTCTCAGCCAAAAAGACCGCTAAAACAGCCAGTGCCCAACAACAAAAGGTAGATCTGAACTCTGCCAGTGCAGATGAAATAGCCAAAACTTTATCCGGGGTAGGGCCGCGTAAGGCTCAAGCAATGGTTAAGTATCGAAATGAAGTTGGCCCATTCCGCAGTATGGATGAAGTGCTTGAGGTAAAGGGATTTGGCCCAAGTATCTTGGCGCGTAATAAAGGCAGGATACAGCTAGGTAAAGTTGCTAAAAAACGTTGATAGGATTTGCGTCAATAACCGGTAAGTTGTTGGCGCGTTTTCTTTGTTTTCTTTGTTTTCTTTGTTTTTTTTGGGCCGCTTATTTTTGGCTGCCTTATGGTTTCTATTCAGTGTCCGTTTATACAGCCCGCCTAGCCGAGCGTAGATAAGTAGAACGCCCGTGATACTGAGCTGGGCATTATGTCTTGCCCACGTTAGGCTAAAGCCAAATGAAGGAGGCAAGTGTATGAGCAAATTTTGGACACCATTGTGCGATCGATTTGAAATTGACGTGCCGATATTTGGCTTTGCCCACGATATGGCCACAGTGGCCGCCATCAGTAATGCCGGTGGTTATGGGGTGTATGGTGCAACACGACGCTTCCCCCAAGAGATTACCGATGAACTTGCCTACATTCGTAGTATGACCGGCAGTCGTCCTTTCGGCGTTGATTTGGTTCTACCACCGGGTATGCCTGAACATAACTCTAGAGAAGCGATAGAGGCAGAAATACCCCCCGAACATACGGCCTTTGTGCAGGGCCTGATTGATCAATTTGCAGTGCCGGATGCCACTGAGCCTGGTATGCGCACCCGCTTTATTCGCTCAAAAGAAATAGAGCAAGAACAGCTCCGCGCAGTGTTAGACAGCGATGTAAACATGCTTGCCTGTGGCATTGGTGCTCCAGCAGACGTTGTGGCTGAAGCCAAAGCACGCGGTAAAACAACCGTAGCCCTTATTGGTAGCCCTCATCACGTACCCAAAGCCTTGCAGGCTGGCGTCGAAATTATTGTTGCTCAAGGCTACGATGCTGGTGCTCATACCGGGCCAATTGGCACCTACTCACTAGTGCCGCAAATTGTCGATGCTGCCGGGGATGTACCTGTTCTGGTGGCTGGCGGAGTAGCGACCGGGAGACATATTGCTGCTGCACTTGCAATGGGCGCACAAGGGGTTTGGATGGGTACCGCTTGGCTGTTGTCCACAGAGCATCAAGGCCACATGCATCCAGTGAATCGTGACAAATTACTGCAAGCAGGCAGTGCAGATACTGTGATCACGCGCTCGGAAAGCGGTAAGCCATTTCGACAGGTGCGCACAGCCTGGAGCCAAGCATGGGAAGCTGAGAATGCGCCGAAGCCATTGAAGATGCCTTATCAGGATGTGTTGGTAGGTGACCTGCTTGGTGCTATCGAAGAGCACGATATTGAACCGCTTATACATTCAGGGGCGGGGCAGAGTATTGCCTACTTTAATGAGGTGCAAAGTGTAGAGAAAATCATGCAAGATTTAGTCACTGAGACGCGCCAAATTCTCGCTGCGCAAGCCAAGTATTTGGGTTAAAAGGTAAAATTTATGCGGCATAACAAAGTGCAAAAAAAAGAGCAAAAAACTGCGGCGAAAGCGTTGAAAACAGCCATAGGCACGGCGTTTTTCGCGCTCTTAATGGTTGGGTGTCAGGGCTTAGATTTAGCTGAAAGCCCGGTTAAATCCATTCAACTATCAGGCATTTGGACGGTGGATGCAGGTGCGTCGGATGACCTCAGAGCATTTACTCGTCCGCCCTCTGAGCGTCGTACGCCAAAGTTATCTGTGCGAGAAGAAATTCGCAGAATAGGTCTGGGCTCTGGTTTGGCATTTGTAGTACAAGACTTTCAAGTCATTGATGCCAACCAAATTAGCATAGAGCAAGGCCGCGACTCGATGGGCGTGAAACATACCCCTGGCACCTACCGAGATGTCACCTGGGGAGATCGAGAGCGAGACATCTGGCGTATACAAGCGGGCTGGCAAGAAACGGATTTGGTCATTTTTTCCAGCGCAAAAGGACTGCGAGTTTTGGAGCGCTATCAATTAGTTAATCCAAATAGGTTAAGGCTAGACTTAGAGGTGCAAGCGGATGCCGTTAATCGCAAATTGACACGCTTTTTTGATAGAAAAAGGTAAGTAGGCATACAAAACAGTCAGCAAAAACCGAATAATTCGAAAACAAGCCTCTATTACTGAAGCGAATCACAAATTCTGCCTTATCGGTCTTGCATTTGGTCTCATTGCTATTAGAATATCGCGCTGCTCCAGAGGGTTACCTCAGGAGCATACCAACACTACTCCGCCTTAGCTCAGTTGGTAGAGCAGCTGACTGTTAATCAGCTTGTCGCTGGTTCGAGCCCAGCAGGCGGAGCCATTTTCCATTATTTATCCTCTTTAGAAAGCGTAGACGCGCCAAGCTGATAATCAGCTCGCGCACACCTTAAACGGTGTCCGCCTAGTTCGATCTGCGCATGCGGAGCCATTTTCCATTATTTATCCTCTTTAGAAATCTTAGATGCGCCTCTCTGGTAATAAACGCCAGACTCTCAGTCCTACTTGTTGACCCCAATCAACATTCCTCTTCAAGCCCTTCTCAATAGGCATCTAAATTTGGCTAAACCTTTGAGTTAATAACTCTTGAACATTAGCCAGCCTTGGCGAATAGCGTCACGAAAAGATTTCTATTCAATGCTGTAAAAGCTCTTCCTCTCTGAGCTTGGTGAACTTTTGTCCAATTCGGAATTTTTCGTGTAATGTTTGGGTGGGTTATCCCAAAAATAAGAATAAAAACGAAAACAATAATAAAATAGAGGAAACACTATGAAATACAGAACACTTGGCGCTTTAGCGGCGCTATTCTTGTCGGCGCAGCTGAATGCCGCTCCTATTGTTGCCGTTACTGAATGGAAAGTAGAGGCTGGGAAAGCAGCAGATTTTGCTAAAGCCATCGACGGTCTGCAAAATACTGACCTTGGACAAGATCGTAAAGCTCAGCTACAGCTGCAGGCGAGTTCATTTAACGGGGTTAATCCTGCAACTCACCGGATCACAATTCTGTATCCAAGCCTCGCAGAAATGGAAGCTTGGAATCAAAAATTTAACGGCAGTAAAGAACAAGCCGCCGTCATGGTGGGTATTGGCGAGAGTGCACAAGTGGTATCGCAGTATATGGGTTCACCAATGCAAAGCTGGGGCACGGTCTCCAATGAAGATGTAGTTTGGGATGTCATCCGTATCACGGCGAGCGACCCTAGAGCAGTGTTAGCCGGTTTAAACGCGCTAATGAACTCAAGTGACACTAAAGCTTTTCCGGGTCAAATTTGGCTTGTACAAATTCTGCGTGGGCAAGCAAGTGCTGCGGGAAGGGTAACCCATGAAATTGCCGTTGGTTACGAGAGCATGGCTGAAATGGAAGCCTGGTCAGATAAAATGCAAACGACCAAGGCTTGGCAGACATGGTTAGGCGTTGCGGGTAATAGTTTCACAATAGCGAACCGTTATAACGTTAATTGGCTAAAAGCTTATGAGCATGGCTACACTCTAGAAGATTTTGAATAGAGCGTGATAAGCGGCGCCCCTAGAGTTCTTAAAAGATCTCTAGCGGGCGCTAGCTTCATAGCGCGAAAGGCGTTGGAGCCGCCACTGTCCGCGCGTACTTTTAACAATCCATCTCATGAATTTTCTTTCATCCATAGTGATTAGGTCCGGATGCTCGAGATCTCCTTTTCACTCGCCCAATCACTCGCCCTTTTCATTCGTTTCTTTTCACTTGTTTCTTTCATTAGCCCTTCGCGTTGCGATATGCAGCTAAAAGTTATACTTGAATATCAAGCTATAGAAACAGTTAGCAGTCCTTGTATTTGCTTTTGACGCAGGCAGCGGCCAATACTTGAGCTTTTGATAAGTCTTTTGTTGTCAGTGCTTTAGCACTCTCCGGGAGCATTTTTGCGCTACTTTTATCACGGTTCAACGCAGCTATCATTAACCACATATGAGCGCGAATAGGGCTTTGCGTTACACCCTTGCCAGCTTTGTACATTGCGCCTAGTGAAGTTTGCGCATTGGTAGAGCCTTGTTTCGCAGCCAGTCGAAACCATTTAATCGCTGCGTCATAATCTCCTATACGGCCGTCATCGTCGGCGAACATTTCGGCGATGTCGTTAAAGCCTCTAGCGTTACTTTTGGCCATGATGAGCGCGTACCACTTATTGGCTTCTTCGTTGTTTTTTTCAACACCGGTGCCTTTTTCGTACATTCGGCCAAGGCGCGCTTGTGCAAGTAAATCATTTTGTTCAGCAGCAAGTAGATACCATTTGATAGCTGTTTTATCGTTTTTTAAAACACCAAGGCCTTGTTCGTATAGATAGCCAACAAGCATTTGAGCATCAGCATTGCCTTCTTTAGCAAGGGGTAACATATAGCTAAATGCGGTTTCATAATCTCCGTTATCGAATGCCATTGCACCCTGAATTTCTGGCGAAGCGAGTAAAAGTTGCAACCTAGTTGGTTCCTTATCGGTGCTCCATGCAAAACTCGTAATTAGTGTTAACGCAATAATCAGTGCGAGATTGTTCATCCATTATCCTTATTGGTGGTTTTTTTTCATAAGTATGAGCGTCTACGCCAAAATTTCACCTTACATCGCAAAAAATTTTATTGTTCAGGCTAACGATCAGAATTTGTTTGTCAGCGCTTCAGCGCTTCAACTCCTTATAAGAGCGCCATTCGTCAAGTTTGCGCGCTCGGCAATTCGGTGTAGGTCTGGCTGAAAAGTTGCTATTTGGCGGGCTGGAAGTAGTGTATTGCAAAGGGTAACTGGTTGTAGAGGTTAGAAGTAGCCGGTGAGTCAAGTAGGTAGGGGCTTGGTTTAATTTAGGCCGTGTGTGTAAGAAGGCCGCCGCCAATAACTTCAGACGGCATCAGCCAACCTGCTGCTTTGCAGCAAACAGCAATGAACAGCACTATTGAGTTCCTCAATAAACGATTCGCGGCAAAGCTTGTGTGTGAACTTCACTTCCAGTTGTTGCTTCTAATCAGGTCAAGCAGATACTTTTTGGTGCTGGCATCGCGCATGCCTACCGCAAGATTTGCGCCCAAAAAACCTTCTTTGTTGCCGCAATCGAATGTTTCAGCATCAGTTAGAAATGCATTTAGCCCATCTAGCTTTAGTAGTTCATGGAGAGCGTCAGTTAACTGTATTTCGTCCCCCACGCCGGCGGTGGTTTTTTCCAGAAGCTGTAAAACCTGCGGCGGTAAGATGTAACGGCCGAGCACAGCTAAGTTTGAAGGTGCCTTCTTCACTGAAGGTTTTTCAACTAGCCCTGCGATTTTAATGCTTTCAAAAGGTTTTGCGGGAATGCCGCTCAAGTCAGCTATGCCATAATTTTCAACGGCGTTGCCTTCTACTTTTTCAACCATAATTTGCCCGATACCAGTTTCCTCCCAGGCTTTTAGCATTGCGGAGAAGCTATGATTTTTATCAACCGATGGGCTATCAAGTACCAGCACGTCTGGCAGCAACACGGCAAAGGGCTCGTTGTTCAATAGATGCTTTGCGCAAAGTACCGCATGGCCAAGGCCAAGCGCATCATGCTGTCTAATAGAAATAACGTTGACGCCTTTGGGGATAATATTCTTAACCTTGCCCAAAATAGTTTTATTGCCTTTCTTTTCTAAGCGACTTTCAAGCTCATAGTGGGCGTCAAAATGATTCTCAATGGCTTCTTTACCACTACGAGTAACTAAGATGATTTCGGTAATGCCTCCAGCAATGGCTTCTTTAACCACGTGCTCAATGATTGGGCGATCGTATACGGGCAATAGTTCTTTCGGTATCGCCTTTGTAGCCGGCAGCATTCGTGTGCCTAGACCCGCTACAGGAATGACAGCTTTCCTAATTTTGTTCACTGAACTCTCGTACTGATTGTTTTTGGACACTTGTTAAAGTGTTGTTTTAAGGCCCAGCTATATTACTTTGAGTTTGCGTCAATTCACGCTTTTTTTGCTGTTGATGTGAGGTGGCTGCCCTCAAATTCAGTTCTCAGCGCTGAATGGAGGTCGCCTATTTATTGGTAGAGGCGTAATTCCTCTGCCGCTTATTACTGCCAAGCTCAAATTAACGCAGCACATGGGGGCCTCTTGTTATGCAAAGCCCCATAGTTGTATGCAGCTGCATGGCAAAGCACTAGCAGCAATCTAGCGCCCTTATGAGAGAGTCTTTGTCCTATGGGGCTGGCGTGAATTGCGTATATCTGAGCTTCCTAAGGCTTCTAGGCCGCTTAACTTATCTCCTGAATATACCTTTGATGTCGGTGTTCCAAGTTATATACAGTCTTACACTATCTGGCTCTGCTACATCGCCTTGATTAGATCCCTCAACACCAAGGTTGAAAGCGCCACCCCAAAATAGGCGCCCACCGTTCTTTAATGTATGCAGCGGGTATTGAAATCGAATTTCTGCGCGGTGGCCGCTCAGACCCTCAGTTTTTCCATATAGAACATCAATAAATGATTCAGGGCTGTAGGCTAATCGGGCCCCACCATAGTATCGGCGTGTAAACCTGTCCGTATTACCGACTTTGATCAGTGAGGCCTGGAAAGTAGGGCCAATGAGCAGCGAGCCATACAAATCCTTACCTTTCGCAAAAAAAGGCACGAAAACCCCCAGTTCTGATTCCAACGCCAACTCCACTTCGGGTTCGACGGGGGCGGGGTCAGTACCGTCCAAATTAGAGCTGCTGGCGACATTTGTTTGCTCTGCTGAGCTGGTCAGTACGCCTGACAGCCAGCCATGTAGGCCGAACCCGAAGCCGCAGTTTTTTTCATCCTTTTCTGAGCACCTACTCGCTATACTTTTTCTCATTATGTGCTGTAAATGATTAGGCTCGAATCTCACCAGCTGGCTATAAGCGGTGAACCCAGCCCGAACATTGGCTTCCTCTGACAGCGATTGGATAGAAGTACCCTCCAACCCGCCGTAAAAACTGAGGAAAAAATCTTCATTTGGCACTTTTGAGTCCATACTTTTGTTTCCCCAACCTTTATCTGTGGGGGTTAACCTCGAATCGATTTCCTTAAAGACATCCAGATACTTATGCATGGCCTTGTCGTCGCGGTTATCAACAGATTGACGAAGACCATCAGATGCTATGAGCATGAAGTTCTTGTCGATGCAGGTTGCCGTGGACATGCCTGCCTTTTCTTCGCAATTGTCTAATGCCGTTTTGCTTAACGCGTCTGCCATGGTGTTAGCTTTATCTAGCTCTTGTGATGCCTTGGATGAACAAGCACTGTCCACATGGTTCAGATTCAGTCTTGAGTCTTTTAGGAACTTCCACAGCTCAGTTGCCTCATCGATATTGTTATTTGCAAGGGCGCTACAAATAGCCTGAGTAGCGCCAGTTACCACTTGTTGTTGGGCCGTAGTTTTTGCAAATAAAGGCTGGCTCAGTAGTAGTAACCCTAAGAGCGCGGCGTTTGTAGTTTTCCACATTCGAATTTTTCCTGATAATTTTTCAAATTGTTAGTCTTAGGGAAAGCAACAAGTGTGCCATCGTATTTTCCCGATGTTAGTGAGGCCTAGAGGGGCTGATACCAAAAGTGGACTTGGGCTGCGTACAAAAAGTATGTATGTTCGTAATTCATGTACGCGCGGGATTTATGTAAGTGAATGAGCTGGCGAATTTGGCTGCGGCACCGTCTCTGGATGCTGCCTATGCGATTGTGGATAAACAATTGCGAGTAATTGCAAACAAAAACCTTCAGGGTGAATTTTCGGGAGCGAGTATTTCCCAAGTTGTATTTCATATTCGTGACACAGATGCCTATAGGACTGTGGCAAGTTTGCCAGGGGCAGATATTAATAGAGGTTTGGCGTCTTCAGCTGCCATGTGGCAGATGGTCCTATCACGAAAGCACCCTGTTTCTTTAGACGTCACCACCGCATTGGTCCAGTGGGAGCCGGGCGGTATGAAGAAACAGTTTATGGCGCAACTGTTAGAAGCCCTAAGCGAATATACACGTGCTCAGTTTTCCCAGCGTGGCACCACCCATATCCTTGCAATCCCAATGTTTCTGCCCGGTGGCGAGGTTGTAGGAATGGTAACGCTTGAGGCTGTAGTAAGTGCTGCCATAGGCGAGCCGTTAGAATGGTCCACCATTATAGGCGAGCTTGAAACGGTGGTTAACATTGGTACGCCTTTCCTCTATTTATTCACTTCAACGCCGGATAAAGAGCAAAATAAACTACCCATTGATGCATTGGTGCAGACTTTTGCTAACCAACATGAGACTGTGCTGATACTGGGTGAGACCGGTACAGGGAAGTCGAGGTTAGCGGAAAAGATTCACCGCCTATCTTACGCCAGCGCTGGGCCGTTTATTACCTTCTCTCTTTTGGGCGTAAATGAAGATTTGCAGTTAGCACAACTTTTCGGCTGGAAGAAAGGCGCTTTTACTGGGGCTATAGATTCCAATTTTGGATTGATTCATCAGGCAGAGGGCGGCACGCTGTTTATCGACGAAATTGATAAGCTCAGTCTTTCTGCTCAGTCAGGGTTGCTCCAGTTGCTCGAGTCGAAGGTCTACTATCGCTTGGGTGACTCGGTCCAGCGTAGTGCCTGCAATATCCGCTTTCTCGTCGCCACCAACCGAAATCTGTTGACCTGCGTTGAAAACGGTACCTTTCGTGAGGACCTTTATTACCGCATCAATGTGCTGCCCTTGCAGCTTCCAGCCTTGCGTGAGACGCCCTGGATGATGGACCACTGGATAGATGTTCTGCTCGAAAGTCTGTCTTTAGGTAATGCCTACAGCATAGTCTTTGCTAGATCTGCACGTAGGCTGCTTAAAGAGCAAATTTGGCCTGGAAATATACGTCAACTGGATAATACGTTGCGGCGATCCATAGCCTTAGCAGGGCCGGTTGAAGCAGGGAGTCTAGAATTAGAAGTCTCCGAGAGTCATGTCGTAAATTCACTGTCCATGGACGGCGCAGGTGGTGGGCGCAACGCTTTCTTAGGCGCTCTAGAGAGCACTGCACGGGCTTATTTAGCGCAACCTAATCCTGACCACACTGTTCTTAAAAACAACCCATTGTTCGCGCTGACATGGGCGCTCGCATCGGTAGGTAGTGGAAATGTAGAGACCACTGCAAAACTGGTGGGCAAGCGTCAATCTATTCTGTCGCGCAATTATCAACGAGAATTCGATCGGGAAGTCGAGAAACTCCGAGACCTCTATCTAAAACTTGGTGAGCCGGCCCCCAGTTTTTTAGAACGCTAGGGAAATTAGACGCCTGTCTCTTATACACATCTGACGCTGCCGACGAAAGAGAGGTG
>CAJXUL010000030.1 GCA_913060615.1 uncultured Gammaproteobacteria bacterium
GTGGGCTCGGAGATGTGTATAAGAGACAGGAGTAAATAGCTAACTACTAAAATTAGGGTTATGCGCAGTTTCATTTTACGAAAGGTGTATCGCTTTAAGGTACCCGACTTCTCAACAGGCCGTCGCCTGCGGCTAGCCGCAACTGACACTACTACCTATCGGTTTGGTTACACCACGGCTGATTAGATTTTACCGCAATCGCTACTCTTAACGAGAAAATTCCACACCTGCTCACGGTGGCCATGACTGAGCCACTGCTCTGAAGCATCTGTATTGTACTGCGGGGCGGCCTTCATCATGCTAGCGTATTTAAGCAATTCTTCTCTAATTCTCGGCCAATCTTGGAGAGTATTTTTTTGCTCGCCCAAAAACGCAACACAGTCAAAACCAGTGAGTGCCATACCGAAGATTTCACTTGGGTCGCCATAATCAGGGTCTGCAAATTCTTTCTCTAAGTACAGCGTAAACATTGCGTCTATCGTGGCAATCTCTTTGACACTAAAGGTACTTTTATAATGAAATTTACCAATGGCTGCATGAATATTCTCAATAAAAACATCCTCAACCAGCAACAGTTCAAGAATACGAGGTATAAAGTACTTGTGTTTTATTTCCCCGACGTCCGCAATATTACACGCAGACGACCACGCCCCAAAAATATAGTGATTTAACTGCTCTAACGGGGCCTTCAACAAATACTCTTCATCTTCGAACGTAAAACAAAAACCACATTCTCGATGAATTACGCGTTTTGGTACTTTATACCTAGAAAAAATTTTGTATAAGTCAGCTGTAGCGAAGTTCATTTTTAATGGCCCCCTTCAGCTGCGAATCCACTAACAGTTTACAACTAGGCTTTGAACTAAAGCCAACCACCCAATCTTCGTGATGCTTTACTCGATGCCGTCTGCGCTGCGAGGCGCCAAAATCTGGCTTCTAGCCTCTTCAAAAGAATCTACTACCGCAGATATTGCGGACATCTCCGCATCGGTAAGGCGACTAATTTTAGCGATTAATGCCTCTAAACCAATACTGGAGTCTTTGTTACCAAGCCCCCAAGCCAACCAGCCTGGTTCAACTTGAAAGAAACGGGCTAACTCAATCATTTTACCGCGAGTGGGCGTAACCTCGGCTTTTTCCCAACGCAAAACCGCATTGGCTGTAACCCCTACCTCCTTGGCCAAACCACGTAGTGACAACCCACTGTCGCTGCGCAACAGCTTTAGTCGGGTAGAAAACAGGGTCATTGTTTGGTCGTCTTCAAGGGAAAACTGATCTGTACTCTCACTCATAACTAATTGGCTCCTCTATTGAGGTAGTGTCTGGTGATTTGGCCCTACATAACGAGACGTAGCAGAGGAGAGGTAACAAAAAGCGGACAAACGCAGTATCGTGACCCTTTTGCAATGCTCGGATTACCAAAAATTCATCCAGCTAACGTATGCGCTAACGCCACCGGCATAGCCCCCTGAACATTTTGGCCTCCAATTTCAATAGAACAGTCTAAGAATCGTTGCTCGGCTTTTGCTCTGCACACTATTGATTTACTAAATTCCCTAGGCACCCTGCGCACATAGATCTCACTGCCAAGCTGCAAACTCAAATGTTCCGCGCCCGCAAACCGCGTAATTGCCCACCCGGCTCCGCCTTTCATCAAGTTGGGTTGCGCCCTTGCGTAGGCTTCCGACATACGTTGAAACCGCGAACTATCACTTGCTAGGATGTCGGAAAAAAACCTCAAAGTGGCAGCATTTTGTTCGAATACAAAAACTGAAATAACACCATTATTAGAGGGGAAATGTAACGTGGGAGTAAAATCCGCCCCTAGACTCAAGAAGTGTTTTGTACACTTATCAAAAAAATCCTGCGCTTCGCTAGCACCGTTCGTCTTATCAAAATCAGCAAACATATGTCACCTCAGGTGTATACCATTAGTTAACGGTTTGTTTTAGTCACCGTTCATCAGGTAAGTTGTACCGATTATCGTCAATTTCGTCAACAAAATAAGTGAGATACTGCCGGTTGGGCAATTAACTTTTGTAAAGATATTCACAGTTATTCATCGACTAACCCGCCACCCCAACTAAACACCCTAACTTTGGGCGACCTAACGCCGCCGCCTGTCCATGCCAAAACCCTAGTACCGTCGGCCAAAGCAGTTATCACAGGAACGCCAATTGGCTTCTTGGTTGCGAGCGTTATTGAGTCTTGATTGATTTTCGAGAGCGCGCTGTCTTTTATGTTGAATGAAGCCAGTTGAAGCTCTGCAAACTCCGTTCCTATTGGCACTGTCAACCAACTCACTGTAATTTTCTGGGTGCGGTCCATGACCAAACTCACTCGCCCGACAATACCGCCATGATCAACCTCTAGTGGTAGCCCAAACATTAGCCCACCATCACGCGAAACTGCTAGGCGGACACTCTTTCGCCCTCCCGCAGCCGTAAACCAAGCAATAGCTATAGCATTACCAGCAGATGAGATAGCTGGACCGTTAACCGGGCAGCCAGTAATGTGCCAATCATCAAAGCCTACAGATGTTGGCTTACTCCACTGCCCTTCTCGCAATTGTGCGTAAAAAATATCTCGCTGTTCGGTTTCGTCTCGATTGCGATAAGCAAGGATGGGGCCCTGAGGTCCGTGGGTTAACGCTGTCGGGCAACAATCACAGACCAAGTCGTCAACCACCTGCTGGTCATATACAGAGCCATCTAAACCAATCATCGCAGAACGCAGCGCTACGCCCGCCATGCTGTGCATATGCTCTGCGGGCGACTTCATCGCGGCATTTCTGCCATCTAGCCAAACCACCCCATACCGCCCATCGTCCTTACCTCTATATAAGTTCACAAAGCCATGCTCTGTCGCTGTGCCATCTGTATGCGGGGTCACTGGTTTTGACCATGTTCTGCCGAGATCCAACGAGTGACTGACAAAAATATCATAGGCAAACCGTGCGGCCGGATTCACAACTAGCCAATGCGCTGCCATTAGGTTTTCCGAGAACTGAACAACGGAAGGTGTATCTGCCCCGTTAACTACCCAATCATCACCTCGGGCCACCTCCAGAGGCGGCGACCACTGACCTTGAGCAAATATTGAGTATTTCAAAACCGAAAACCGGCCTTCTGTCTCGATCCAGCTAAGCAGTGGGTTGCCGTTAATGTCTTGTGTGAGCCGAGGAGATTGCGAGTTAGAGCTAGCCGGGGATGCTATTTCTGCAATCCTTGACCCCGATTTTGCTCCTTGTAGCGAAAGACCATCGCATCCAGCCAGCTGCGCCGTCAAAATAAAGAATGCGCATAAACCCAAAACTGCTGAAGAGGTGATTATTTTATTACTTGATTTCATTCAACGAGGTTATACGCCAAGCCCACAGAATATCCAGCTATCTAGCAGCCTGAAAAAAACCTACATAACACCCAGCAATCAGGCACAGAAACCTGGTCCATAGATTAATGAGGTCAATGAGCTAAATCAGCTAAAAATTCGCTAACCTCACTTCGGCTACGCAGACGTATAAATTGAATATGCGCCAACCCCGGTGCTTTAGCCGCCGCTGAGTACTCGCGGCGACGCGCACGCAAATTCTTGATCGAATACCAGATAACCGATGAACTGGAAAACGCCTTGCCTAGTCTTTCGACATTACCCGCCCAAAGCACCTCTTCATTGCGCACGCGCAAATAAGTTCTTTTGATCAACTGCCAAATTATCTGTAGATAGGGCAAATCAATCCAAACCACTACCTGTGCACGCTGCCACTTAATCTGCTGCAACCGGCGATAGTTACCATCTAATACCCAGGCCTCTTTCTGCACAACTTGATCGACGTCTTCAAAAAAGTCCTCGTCGTCAGGTTCTTGCCAATTGGGTAACCAAAAAATTTCGTCCATTTCAAAATATGGCAACTTGAGGCTCTGGGCTATTTGTTTCGCTAGCGTAGATTTACCACTGCCACTTGCGCCCACTACGTTAATTCGGGAAACACCCTCAGCAATTTGTCCGCTCACAAAATTCAACCAAATTAAAGTTATTGAGATCTAATTCTAAAGGCGTTGATCGAATACGAACCCGTCTACGGCGCCAGCGGCACCAATACTTGAACAAATGGTCGACTTTACTGAACTGCTTTGCCGCGCCATCTATTTGCCTGCGTCTTTCACAAAGCTTTCATGCAGAGAATTTTAGTGTTTACAAATACGCAGACATGATCAACGTCACTAGCTCACTATCAGGAAATTTATATGAATTTAGAAAAAATAAAATCTCTAGTGGAAAAGGGTCAAGCGCCGGCCATTGAAGTACACTCAATCGATCCGAATATTTACTTGATTTACTATAAGGACGGCGAAGATATAAGACCTGTTTTAGACAAACACGACAAAACCCTGCGCTGTAAAAGTCGCACCAGTGCATTTTTGCTGCTCGGCGAAACAGGCATCTCTACAACAGACTTCGTACATCAGACTGCTTACGATGAAATGATTGGATTTGCCCACAGCGGGCAAAAAACAGAACTCAGGGAAACTATCGAGCTCTAGCAGGCCAGAGACTAAAAAACGTGCCAGCTAATTCTGAATTTCAATCACTAGGACAAAAGCTCCATCTACTGCGCTTAAGCGTCGGTTGGTCCGAGCAAGAGTGCGCTTACCGCCTAACGCTGGAAGCAAACGAACTGATTACTACACCAGTATGGATCGGCTGGGAACAAAGTGGCCTAGGTGACGCACAAAATCGGGAGATCGCTCGTTTAGCAGCGCCAATTTGCAAGCTGTTTTCCACTGACAAAAATTGGTTAATGGACAGCAGTACACCGGCAACCCCAAGCGCAAAGATTCTTCCTTTGAAACGCTAGATATACTATCAAAATCTTTACCCGAGCAAACTTGTTGCCGCGCGTAAAAGCAATTATTTTGCGTCAGCCTTCGCTTCAACAACTTCCTTATAAAACGCCTCATGCGCAGACTGAAAAATACCAATCAGCGCGGCAGCATCGTCACTATCTGTAGGGAACTTTTTGTCTACCATTGAATCCCTCAGCATCCAGCTTTCAGCAACAGCGCCCGGTGGCACTAAGGTTAAAGTCTTATGCAAGTCATTCTGTGTGACCACGCCGATATGGTAATCGTGCTCTACTAAGGCGCTGCCATGAGTTGCGGAAAATAAAGTCCCCCCCATAAAACCCTCAGAATCTTCAACATCCAACAAATCTAATATAGTGCTAGGAATATCCATTATTGAGCCTAATGAGCTATGCGTTCGCGGCCCAAGACCTTGCGCAAGAAACACAACGGGTACACGATAGCTTGCAACTGGTATCGTTGAGTTGCCATATATCCTTGGACCATGATCAGCTGTAATAACAAACAGAGTTTGGGAGTACCACGGCTTTTGCTTCGCATGGCGGAAAAATTCACCCAAAGCCCAGTCTGCATATGCAATTGCGTACTCGAGCTTGCGCTCGTTTGGATAGGGTATTCGGCCAACCGGCACATCAAAGGGTCGATGGTTAGAAACAGTTAGCGTGGATAGAAAAATATTTTTGCCCTGGGCAACTTCAGCGTCCATTTCTAATAATATTTTCTCAAACAAGTTTTCATCGGCCACACCCCAAGAGGTTTCAAAGAGGCCCTTGGCAAAATTTTCTCGTGTAAAAATTTTGTTGTAGCCGATACGCTTCCAGTAGGTAGAGAATTTTGAGAATTCTGGCCAACCACCATAGACAAATAAACTATTGAATCCCTCGGCCCACAACTGCCGAGGCAGCGACGGCAACTTCTCCAAACCCTCACGCTGATTAACAGCAATACCCGGCAGCGGTGGATAACCGTGCAGTATTGCCTCTAAGCCCCTCGTAGTTCGCGTGCCGGTTGAGTAAACATTATCAAAGTAGACCCCTTCATCCGCTAACGCATTAAGGTTAGGCATATAACGATCGCGTTTTTCAGGGTCCCACCAATTCTTTCCTGCAAAAGACTCTTCAACAATCAAAATTACATGCTTGATATGCGACAAATCAGGATGAGTCACAGACTGGGCATTATTATTTAGCGCAACCGCCCGTTTAGCTGCCTCTTGGGCTAATTCCACCTCGTCTAATTCAGGGTAGGTACGATGCCAGTCCGTCACATTAACCCATGCAACAAAAGTTAGATTCATGAATGCATTTTTTGACAACTCAGTCAAAAGTCGGTCTTGATGGGCAGTTACAACAGAAAATTGAACCACCCACGGAAGAGACAACAAGGCAATGACCATAAGGTTTGCCAAAACAAATTGGTTGTTGGTTGGCTTTACAAATTCGAGTAGCTTTTTAGCAAACGGTGTTACCCACTGATACAACCAGTACAGCAGTACAAGAAGCGCAACTATCCAATACACTAAGTACAATTGTTCTTGTAAGTAGACTGCCACCTCATAGGGGAAATTCAGGTAATGAAAAAAGAGTCGATTCAGTCGCACACCAAAAGCGAACCAAGTGCCTAAATCAGCGCCAAATATTATTAGGAACAAAGAAACAACAAGAAGTATGACAGAAGTAAATGTGGGCAGCGCAAAGCGGCCCAGCCAAGGAGTGATCACAATCACACCTATGAGCGGCAGAAGCAGATATATCCCTGCGGCTAAATCATTCACCGCCCCCATCATCAGGCTCTGAGAAACCCCACTCCAAGTGACCGGCCCATCGATGCTCGGAGAATAGAAATCCCAGACCAGCCAAAGAAGCCCTAAGCGCACTACCGCGCCAAACAACAAATATAAAAACAGATATAGCAACACCGAGGGCCAATATCTGTTTAGCGTCTTCATTAGTCAGACAACGCTAACTTAGAAGAATTTGGTCCAGAGTCAGCGCTTTTATCTGGGTGTGCGATACCTAGCAATACTGGCAACAGAAATACCGTGAACACCAATAATAGTGCAACGGCAATGGACAGCAGTAACCCAATACTGGCGGTGCCCTGGTGGGGTGAAAGCGACAGCGAGGCAAAGGTGCCCAGCGTAGTCAAACTACTCAGCAATATTGCCCTTGGCGTACTAGAACTCATTAACGATTCAAAATTTTTGTCGTGCAGAAACCGCTCAACCACATGGATACCGTTATCTACACCCAAGCCAAAGATCAGTGGCACCACCAAAATATTCGCCATGTTCAGGGGCATGTTAAGTGCCACAGCAATTGCCATTACAAACACAGCAGTTAAAAACAGCGGCGCAAACACCAGCGCGGCATTGAGCACGCTGCGCAGGGTAACAAGCAATACCAGTGCAATTGCACACAAGGCAAAAATCATGGCCTGAGTGAAAGCATCTACCACAATTTTACCCACACCCCACTCAATCACAGGCCGACCTGTGGCTTCTGGCACAACGCCGCGAACTTCCTCAAGAAAAGCCCTTAACGACTCAACGTTAGAAATATCATCTGCTGGCAGCAATAGGGTATGAAACGATCCATCAGCCCCAACCAAACGACTACGCAAAGACTTGGGCAACTGGGAAAACTCAATTTGCTCAACGGCCAGGGCTCTACGCAACCACGCAAGCTCTTCAAGCAAATTTGTTAATGATGCGGACTGCCACTGCGTGAGGGCCTCAGGACCATCATCTAGCAGCGCGATCATTGACACGCGCAAGCGCTCGTTCGCAGCCTGCAGGTCTGGAGCCTCATACCCGGCATCGCCTATGACCTGAGAGGTTCTGCGCACTGCTTGGGAAAGCTGTTCATCACTGGGCGCTTGGGCCTGCCTCACAGGTTCAATAGCGCTCCAAAGCAATGTCTGGATATCGTCTAACAACTCAAGATTGTCAGATTGATCTTTGGGCAAAAAGCTTTCCGGCGTACGAATTTCTTCAACTGTTGGCAGTGCCTCTAGCTGACTGACTAACGAGCTGTCATTGGCACGAGATGGGTTAACAGCGACAAGCTATAATCAGTCACAACCCCCTCGCGCTGTAACTCTCTTAGCGTGCTCATAGATTCAGAGTCTGGATCGCGTAAGGCTAAAACACTGAAATCAAAATAGGTTTGGGAGGCCACATAGCTAGCGCCTATGGCGGCAAAGACCAATACACTCATAACCTTGCGCGGGTGTTTAACTAAGCTCGATATCCAACCTCTGCCCAAAGAAAAGTTAGGATCAAAATTTCGCGCCGGTGGACCAAAAAATGCGAAGAAGGCGGGAATTAGGGTAAAGGTCAAGAAAGCGGCAATCACCATACCGCCGGCAGAGATAACACCTAAATCTGCCAGCCCTTTATATTCGGTGGGCACAAAGCTTAGAAAACCCAACGCAGTGGTCACTGTACAAAGAACAATTGCGCGGCCCACGCTACTTGTCGCGGCCTGTAACGCCTGTTGATTTTTTACGTCTTTTTCGCTGCTATTTTCCAGGCTCTGATTGTCGGATAGAAGATTGACAGAAGTTTTACTGGGCAGCAGCGCCTCTTGATAGCGCAGACAAAAATGCAGTGCAAAATCGATGCCCAAACCAAAGAACATAACGAGGAAAATGAGCGACAGGGTATTGTATTCGCCAACTGTCAACAGCGCGTAAGCGGAAGTCCAAACAATGCCCACAAACAATAGCAGAAGACTGACAACAATCACTCTAAAGGACCTCACACCGAGGCTTAACAAAAGCGTGAGCAATATCAGAGAGACAATACCGGCGATTTTTACGCCCTCTTTGGCCGCGGCTATCTCTTCAAATTCAAGCGCAATTTCCCCAGTAATACGCACATTAACGCCCGGATCAATTTCTGTTTGCGCAATAATTTTTCTAATATTTTCAATGGTTACAGCATTTGGCTGCTCTAAGCCATGGTCCGTGTAACCCTTAAGAATAATCAATTGATATTGGGTGCCATCGCGCTCAAACAATTCATCGGTCCAAGAAACCTCACCCCGCTCGCCCCGATGCACAGCTTCAGCCGATTCGGCCAGCAACCTAAGAATGGGCTCTAACCCCTCCACCGGGTCATTTTCAGCACTGCTGCGCAAAAGTTTCAGCACACCCATCAGACTTTGGTCTTCCGCAACCGCCGTTAACATGGGTTGTGCTTCTGCTAACTTATCCGCCAATTCCGATAGCGTCTCATAGTCCAAGTACAACAAAAGGTGGTCGCGGAAAAACCCATCTGTGGCCGGCGCATAAACCTCCTGAAACACATCCATAGTAGAGAGTAGGTTTTCACCTAACCTTTTACTGGAGCTCTCTACACCTTTGATGGACGGTCCTGACACCACAACAAAGGCTGTTTGGATGAGCGAGGGAAATTGCTCCGCGAAGGCGTCAAAGTCGCGGCGCCAGGCGGTGTCCTGCTCGATCAAATCATTCATCTCAGAATTGATACTGAATCTCTCTACTGAAACCCAGCCGCACGCCGCAGTTATAACCGCAATTGCGAAAAACGTAGTAAGGGAATACTTGCTGACCAAAGCCACCCAGCGCTCTAACGCTGAGGTCAAAATACGAGAAATATTCAATTCACAGCCTTAATACTCGGTGCTTTTTGATCTACTGCCCACTCTATATGAGGATCGTCATTCGACCTTTCAGTAGACGCATGGGCCTCATCATCAAAGAGCTCGTCTAACAGATCGAAGAAATCCTCCTCTGGAGGAGCACCATTAAAAATCTGATTTTTTCTACTTTGGTAATAGGCATTGCGCGTAAACGCATAAGGGTCTAAAGCAATGTCGTCACGGGCGTCTGTTTGCCCAAGCACATTAGCCCTTGAAGACACGCCGTCGGTTATTTTTGCCGTGGTGGCAAAGCTACCGAATATTAAGTTGGCGGATAAAACCCTCTGCCATATCTGCCCCGGCAGGTCTCGAACTGTACTTGGCCCAAGCACTGGCAAATATAGATAGGTAGATTCGGTGTAGCCCCAGCGCGCCAATGTTTGACCAAAGTCTTCTTCAGCAGATTCAAGACCAAAAGATGCTGCAATCTCAAACAAACCCACCACGCCTAGCGTGCTATTAATAACGACGCGCCCTAAATCGCCGCCGCCACTTTTGATATCACCCTGTAAAAAGCCATTCAGCGAACTGTCTATATCGCGCACATTATTAAAAAAATTTGTAACCCCGCGCTGCACTGAATTAGGTACTACCGTGCTGTAGCCCTTGGAGATAGGCCTAAATACCCACTTATCAACGTCTTCTGAAAGCCGGAAGCTAGCGCGATTGGTCTTTTCAAATTTGTCGTAAGCTGCAAATTCGCCCTGGTTATCTTTGCTGCTTTTGCTGCTTTTGCTGAAGGAGGCGCAGCCGCTCAAGAGAAAAATGGCAACCACGGTCACTATGGTAAAAAATGGAGCAGAACCTCTGAAATTTGAGCAGAGAATAGCCATACCAATCAGTTACCTAACTCTGCAAGTTTCGTTTTAAGACTTGCGCGTAAGAACAAATAGCCCTTTTGCTTAATTACACCTGCGTAATCAGCCCTGCGTAATGACAAATCACTGACCCCATCTGCAATCACATTGAAGATGCGACCGTCCTTTATGTAGTAATCCAGATTCACCGTCCCGCCATCAGATTTTGTCAGCACCGTTTTAACTACCCAGCGCCCCGGTCGATTTTCAAGCTCACTCAATACAGCGAACTTTTGCCCATTAAAATCAACAAACCGGTCAGCATAAGTCGCCGCAATTGTATTCATCACAATTGCAATGAACTCTTGTTGCTCTTCACTGGACAACTTTCGCCAAGTAGCGCCAAGGCTGACTCTTGTGATAGCGGAACTATCAAATATCTTATTAATGGTGGGCTGCAATTGTTGATATCGGCCCTGATAGTCTGTGGATGCTTGCATATTGGTCAGCAAAGACCGGTGCAATGTAGAGACGGCAGGACCGCTGCGAAGTGAATCGTCAACTGCGGCAGCGGCAAAGCCAAGGGGCATGCAAAACAAAATCAAAACAAACTGCGTGAGTAGATTCGGCTTCAATTTCATATCACTCCTCATCCACCACTCCAGCTAATTAGTTAATGCACGCGCGACTTTATCCGCTGTGGTGAACATAAATTTTTCACTCAGTAGCGCGCCAATTATCGCGTACCTCTTATAACAAAATGCTTAGGACAGGAGGACGTAGGGGTCAAATTAACTGACATACGTAGCCACTTTAGCGACAAAGGACTTTTATTCCAAAATGTACCTCAAACAACATCCAGAACGCAGTACTATGGAGACCCAGGTACTTCGCCGTTTTCGAGCAAAAATATAGCTCGTCGCCTTACCAGTTGACGGCGGGTTTTTCTGCTAACAAACACTGAAATTGAACTGCTGCAATAAATGAATAAATTCAAAACATGAAACCATGCAACCAATGCGGCAAGTGCTGCATAAACTACAGCGATGGCGGGTTATCGGCAACCAAGGAAGAAATCAGCTGGTGGGAAGCATTTCGCCCGGACATTTCACGCTTCGTGGCAGATGGCAAAATTTGGATGGACCCAGATACGGGTCAACAGCTCAAACGCTGCCCTTGGTTAGCAGAGTTGCCTGAGAATAAATACGGTTGCTCTATTTATCATGATCGACCAGACGACTGCCGCTACTACCCTGTGGAAATTGCGCAAATGTTAGAAGATGAGTGCGAAATGTTGGAGTTAAGAGACATCACAGACACCGCAGAGGCGCAAAAGAAACTCGACAAAATGATGTCTGATAGTCGCCCAGCCGCTGGCAACTGAGCCTCAACAAAGAACGGATTAGCCAGATAGATCTGCATTCCCCCAACGCTCTATTACCTAGCGGGACATGGTTTCAGGCATGCTTTGGGGGATAGGTTGGGGGATAGTTTGGGGGAGTAGGTTTACGCCTAGTTTTGGGCATAGTTTTGGGCATAGCTTTGAGCATAGTTCCAAGCATAATTTTTGCCACCATTTCGATAATATATGTCCTGCCCTGATCCAAAAACTAAGAATAATTTCTATATCCAAACCTAAGCGCCAGACCTGAGCGCTTAATCCAAGGACTCATGGAATAAAGAGGCATTTTAATTGAGCAAGCAACAAGACAACTTAGATCTAGCAGAGCTAAAAGGCAAAATCGCCATCGTTACCGGCGCTGGTAACAACGGCATTGGCTGGGGTCTGTGTAAGCACGCCGCAGGCCATCTAGGTATGCATATAGTAGCCATGGATCTGCACGAAAACTTGGTCGACTCAGCCCAAGAACGACTGCGAAGTGCCTACCCAGACGTAAAAGCGCTGGGCATTGCTTGCGATGTCACCAAACCAGAGGAATTGGCCACCGCGCTAAGTACCATTGAAGCGTATTTTCCAGATAGCGAAATTGGCGCAGTTTTTGCCAACGCAGGCACCTTGTTCCACAAAACGATTCTCAAGAGCAGCATCGAGGAGTGGGCAACTACCCTTAACGTAAACGTGATCGGCGTGGTCAACACCATCAAAGCATTTTTACCGAAGATGCAAAACAGCGAAGCCAGCTCAATTTTTTGCACCACAGCCTCGGTGGGCGGACTGGTTCGGGGCGACGGCGGCACAGCATCCTACCAGGCCAGCAAACATGCCGTTGTATCACTCACTGAATCCTTGTCCTTTGAAATCGCAAGCCGATCACCGCAAATAAGAGTCCATGTGTTGTGCCCATGCATTGTTGAATCTGCACTACCGAAAAACAGTAAAACTAATGCTCAAGAGGAATCAGGAGAGTTTGATGCAAACGACATTCACCCAAGCAGCCCCCCGACCAACGACTTCGCCATGACAACAGAAAGTCATGCCCAGCAGGTTTTCGACCTGATCGCTGAGAACAAATTTTATTTGTTGACTGACAACATACGCCCGTACGTAAACCACGACTATCCATTTGAAGCATTGAATATTGTGAAGGAACGAATGGAAAACATATTAGATCTCACGCTGGATAACGCAGGTGCGTTCCCAACTGAGTCTGGAGACGTAAAGACCTCGACACTCACCGGCGCCATGTTCCGCGAAGCCCGCAAGCGCAAGCCGCAAGCACCCGAATAGCCAAAATGGCTTGCCGCAGTGAGCACCCCCTCTCACGCGGTGGGCTAACACAGTGGACTAGAGCGCTGACCTAGCGCGTCGAATACACACCTAAACTTAACCAAAAACTTAGGCTCCCGCCCACCTAGAGAAATATAACCGTTACTTTTCTCTGGAATAAACGAAAAACAAGCGTTTGCACGTCGTTTATCGTAGACTAAATACCGCTTATCTGATAATTTGCGCCGCCTATCGTTTCCTGAGAATTTAAGCCGCAGTCGACGTTAACCCCACTTCGGCCTCTTTAGGTTTACAACCTATGGAAGAGAGCCGTTCGCAGAAATAAAAACCGGAATATATATGGATCACCTAGCAAAAATGCTGATGGTTGTTGCAATGCTATTCGCATCGACAATGTCGTTCGCGGAAGATACGCCAAGCAAAGATGGCAGAGCTTGAAGCAAGAACTGTAAAAGCAGAGGCAGAAGCTGCCTCCGCAAAAGCTGAATTAGCGCAACTGCAAATTCAATCCACTGCTGTTTCTTACGAAACTGGCACACCAGCTGATCAAGAGTCGCAGTCTGGCTTAGTTGGCACTAACGCAAGCTACAGCTACAAGGTCTTGGACCACTCCATACGCACTAACGCAAAGCAGCGTTATCAGCTAGAAGCCATCAGAGATGGTGCGCTAGAGCAAAAGCTAACTTTTGGCGGGCAAGTAACCGCGTTAGCGAACTATCAAAAATCCAATACCAACACCAAGTTTGGTTGGTTAATGCGTCACCCTACTTCTGCTAACCAAATTGGCGAAAGTGTGTCTGAAGCAGTAATTCACTCTAGCAACCTAGCAGTAACTGCTCGTCTGACAAACAATCTAACGGCCTACGCTGAAATGCTCTACAACCCAGAGCAAAACTTTGCCGGCGGATCTACGATCACTGGCTTGGCAAGGAACAACATCAATATGCGTCGCGCATACCTAATGTATGGCAACCTAGCTGACTCAAACTTCTACGCATCTATCGGTAAAATGGACATTCCATTCGGCTGGAACGATACAGTAAGCCCCTTCACCAACTCCACCAGCTGGCACTCCTTCGCAGGTTTGGCTTACGGTGGTTTAGTAGGTTATGCAGGCGACAAACTACATGTTAGAGCAATGGGCATTCAAGGTGGCGCCCAGTTCAGAAACGCAAACACACCTGTTTCAGGCACCAACGTGCCTTCTAAGCTAAACAACTTTGCAGTTGACGCAAACTATACGTTCAGCTTTGAAAACCAAGGCCGATTGTTGGCTGGCGCAAGCTACCAGTACGGCTCTTCTTACTGCCAAGAATATCCTGTTAAGCACTTCAACGCATGTAAAGACAATAATGACTCCGTTGCTGTATATGCAGAATACGTAAACAAGAAACTGACCTTGATCGCTGAAGCGGCACAGACTCTTGAAGTATGGCCTGGGTCAGCTAACCCGAACTTCCCTGCATACGCAGACTTTGCACCACAGAAGAACCTAACGTTCACATTGGGCGGCAAATACGCAGCAGACTTTGGTTTAGAACAGCCAGTAAGCCTTTCAGCTGAATTCAGCAGATTTGAATCGGGCGCGAAAGGTTCGCCTTGGGAGAAGCAAGACCAGTACGTATTGGGTGCATCTTACTTCCCAGTTGACAGCGTTAAACTGTTCACCGAGTACGTTCACGTAGCTGAGTGGGTGCCACTTAACTTCCTAAGTGGTGGTAACAGAGACGCAGCCAACGCGTTCCCTAATGTTCCTGCTCTTCATGAGTCATGGTCCGACCAAGACGCAAAGACAGACCTAATTGTAATAGGTGTCCAAGCGGCGTTCTAATCTAGGTTAGATACGCACAAAAAAGCCGTGATTTATCACGGCTTTTTTATGCCTAGGGTTTCAGCTCAAAAGCAAAAAATGGTGGCCCAGCGCACCAATCCCAACTAGGTATCTAACGGCATTACTATCGAACTAGGTTAAGCGCGCGTTAAGTTGCTGGCTCTAGCGTTAACTTTATATCCAGCGCTTGCAATACTTTAAGCGCCACCCCGGTGCCCGTATCTTGATCACCACTTAAAGCGCGGTATAAAGTTGTGCGCTCAATGTTCGTCTTATTCGACACATCTGTCATACCTTTGGCTTTAGCAGCATTACCTAGCGCCTTGAGAAACACCCCATGGTCGCCGCTTTCTAACGCAAGATTAAGATACTCAACAATGGCTTCCGGCGTTTTCAGAAAATCGCCGCCTTCATACTGTTTCAATTTCATATCTACTCCCTAGTAACTCATATATAAGGCGGATTTATCTTGTCTTTACTTAGTTTGGCCTTTTAGTTTGGCTTTATTTAGCTTGTCTTCATTTAGCTTGTCTTCATTTAGCTTGTCTTCATTTTGTTTTTATCTTGCCTCTACCTGCTAGTTTGCGGCGCGTTATAGAGACTCAGCCATTTTTTGGGCTAACCTAACATCTTTTCTTTGCGACCTTTTGTTGCCACCACATAACAAAAGAACAATGCGTAAGCCGCAGACAGTGTAATAAATCCGATACCCCTGCCCTGTATTTATTCGCAACTCGCTAACACGCTTACCCACACTTTTATGGTCGCCAAAATTACCTTCTTGAATACGATCAATTCTATAAGAGATGCTGGCGACTGCTTTGGGGTAGCGAAGGCTGTCAATCCAACGCTCCACCTTTTCTGTGTAAACGATTTCATATTCCATACACCGCCGCTCCGGATTGTTGTATATTTGCAACAAATTGTCAAAATTTAAATGCTCAAAATTGGATTGAGAAGCATGGGTAAGAATCGAGGAATAACGTGTAAGAAAGTTCGTAAGTTGATGACATCTATCTGTCTGGGGAGTTGCTACAAAGAGATTAAACAGCTGGCTGCCTGCAATTGAGAAAGGGTTCTTCAGAAAGGGCCCTTCGGAAAAGCCGTCCACCACTTGCGTTCTCTACCTCAGCGACTAGTCTTATGCGCTCTATTATAAGAAGGGGAAACAAATGTTCTCAGCTCAGTTTGCTGTATCGCCTGCAGATGGCCCAATTGCTGTTACTGGCGCAAGCGGCTACATCGGATCTTGGATTGTGCAAGACTGCATGGAACAAGGGTACGAGGTTCGCGCTTGTGTCCGCGACAAGAATAACCCCGACAAAGTAGAGCACTTACTTGACCTAAATTACGACGGCATGCGTGGCAGTGTTTCATTATACGAAGCCGACTTGTTCAAGCCAGGCAGCTACGATGAAGCCTTTAAAGGGTGTGCTGCAGTAATACACGCCGGCGCTACCGTGGGCTTTAATAAAGAAACGCCTCAAGAGGTTTACGACGGTTGCTTTAAAGAAAACGCCCACGTTATTGAGTCGGTTAAACGCTCAGGTAGTGTAAAACGTTTTGTCTTCACCTCTTCTTTTGCTGCAGTCAGCCACCCACGGCCTGAAGGCTACGTTTTTACTGAAAAAGATTGGTGCGGCGACAACATTGAAGCCTACAAAGGGCGTTGGAGCGAGGAGCAAATTCCTGAAAATCGTGACATTGCTTACGCCATGGCCAAAGCCAACTCAGAAAAACTAATTTATGCAGAAGCGGAGGCTGACGGTAGTTTTGAAGCACTGGCCATTCTGCCGCTACACGTTGTTGGGCCACTTATCGCACCCAACCACGACCAACCTTGGAGCTGGCAAAACCACATTAAGGGCATGATGCTGGGCAAAGCCTATCGCGGTGGCCGCGAAGGTCGAATGTTGTGGAATGCGGCAGATGTCCGCGATGTGGCTCGTGCCCATAGGTTGAGTATTGAAACCACCATTGGCACCAACGGTAGTCGCTACATTATGGCAGCCCCTGATCGCAGCGGTGAAATGTATACTTGGCAGCTACAGGCGTTACTTGAATCAATGTACCCCATGGTTGACGAAATTGGCGGAGAGCCAATGGAAGAAGACATGCCCGTAAAAGCCACCTACGATGCGCCCCGCGCCTACTGTTTACTGGCAATGCAAGAGTTAGGACTTGAACCGTTTGATATTGAGACGACCATTCGAGACACGGTGGATTCTTATTATTCACTAGGGATCATCGGTGCAGACGGCTAGCGAGGGCAAAGCCACGCAAAATAGATGTACGAAAAGGGATCTCTAGAGATCCCTTTTTTATGTCGGTAAGCACAAAAAATATAACCTTTGGGTGCAAACAACTTAACCGTGCAACTCGGCAGAAAGACTGACAGAAAAGCCTTCTGTAACGCAGGGCAAAAGCGCAAGGGTAAATTGCCTTAACCTACCAAACGCAAACAGCCATGCAATTCTTACCCTAAGACACTTGTACACTGGCTACAAAACCAACTGCATTTTCTATATTGTAAGTGGCATCTTTTGTTTCTACACGAGTATTCACTATGACCGCAGAGCAAGTTTTTAGCTTATGCAGCACGATCGCTATGACCGGCTGGGCTGGTTTAGTGCTCGCTCCGCGCTGGACTGTGACCCGCGACTGGGCTGCCCCAGTTGCGGCGCCATTGCTCATTGCCGGCTTCTATATATGGCTAATGACCAGTACTACCCCACCGGCTGGCGGCGGATTCGGTTCTTTAAAAGAAGTAACCATCCTATTTTCAGACCCCAACTTATTACTGGCTGGCTGGATCCACTATCTAGCCTTTGACCTGTTTGTTGGCGCATGGGAAGTGCGTGATGCACAGCGCCACGGCATTCATCATTTGCTAGTCATTCCTTGTTTGTTCGCCACCTTAATGGCGGGGCCAGCGGGGCTCGCCTTGTATTGGCTTGTGCGTGTTGTGGTGACATTCATCAAACGCCGTCAAAATCACATTGAGGAGGCAGCCGCGTGAGCACTTTGGGCATAACTACTACCAACACCCAATGGCCAACGCTGACCGAGCTGAAAAACACTCAACCCTTATGGTTCTACGCCGCCCTATTCAATTTCGCGTTAATGGGCTTTTGTCTGGTCGCAGGCATCTTTGACGACAGAACATTCAACGGCGTTTCCGTATGGAGCAAGCCCATAAAATTTGGCTTATCCGTAGGCGTGTACTTTATTACCCTAGTTTGGTTTGCAACTTTCCTCAGCAAAGAAACGCTCACCAGTACCGCAGGCAAATGGCTGGTAGCGATACCTCTTATTGCAGGCGTAGTAGAGACGATCTACATCGCAGTAATGGCAGGCTTAGGCCTCGCCTCACACTATAATTTTTCCTCTAGCTTCACCTCTATCATGTACGCGGTTATGGGCGTTGGCGCATGGTCTATGGTGTTGGTACTGCCTTGGATGGGCTACCTGATTGCCAAACAAAACCCCATAACTAACCCACTCATATTCGCCATTGTTACAGGCCTATGCGTAACGCTTATTCTAGGCGGAGGCTTCGGCAACTACCTCAGCAGCAATGCTGGTCATTGGGTAGACGCTGCGCCTACAGATGCCAATGGGCTGTGGCTATTTAACTGGGCGCGAGATGGTGGCGACCTGCGTGTGGCGCATTTTTTCGGCATGCATGCCATGCACGCGTTCCCTCTCTTCGCATTACTACTGCCAATGAATTGGGGCGAGAAGCGCAAACTGGGTGTGTTGAGTGGCTTTATTATCTGTTATGTAGCGTTGAGCGCCAGCACATTTATTCAGGCGGTAAATGGACAACCCTTTTTAGCAGGCTAGCGTGACTGATTTGATTTACTCAATAGCAAGGCCACATTGGCTAGGTCACATTGACAAGATCACTTAGGCCAGGTCACTTTGGCCAGGTCACTTTGACCACCTCTACCCGCGGGCTAGATTGAACGGGGTTATCCACCCTACTTATCAACACCAAAGCTTTCCCTTTCTAAAAAATACGGCTTCCCGCGACACAAATAGCCCAATGCAGCCTTCCTAAAGCATCGCGCCAGCCCGCCCCGCGCGCTCAACTTTCATGTATTCTTTAGCCATAATTGTAAACACAAAATTTCAACAAAAATTTCAGCAAAAAAAGCGCAGGAGAGCAAATTTGAAACTCATAAGCGACGACATCTTGATTGACTCGGGGCAACAGCTTCCAATTCACGGGGCAGCATACCCGGCTTTCAATGAGTTCAAATTTGCCGACCCCGCCGCATGGACAAAGGGTCACCCCTTCGACCAATACAAGAAAATGCGCGAGCAAGCGCCCGTGATGTGGTCCCCTATAGACAAAACACGCTCAGGTTTTTGGTCCGTTACCCGTTATGAAGACATCAAAAAAGTTGAACTGGCCCACAGTGTGTTTTCTTCTCAACGTGGCAGCATCAACCTGGCCGTACCAGAAAGAAAACATTGGCGTCCCGCAAAGCTTATGCCAGCGGCCTTCAACTCATTGATTAATATGGACGAACCCGCGCACCGCGAAATACGCATGCAGCAGAGCGACTTCTTTTTCCCGGCATATGTTGCAGAAGTTCGAGATCGAGTGAGCGTAAAAATCGACTCTTTACTCGATGAGATGGAGCGCAAAGGCCCAGTTGTCGACTTTGTTAAACTGTTTTCAGAAGAGCTTCCACTATTCACTCTGTGTGAAATGCTCGGCGTCGATGAAGGCGACCGACCCAAAGTTAAAGTTTGGATGCACCACCTAGAGCTAGCGGCGCAATTTTTGTCCAATCCATGGCAAACGTTTTTCTCCGAACCCATGTTCCCGTTCCGTTTTAACCCAGTTGTAAACGACATGTTTGCCTATGGCGAGCGCGTGATGGCAGACAGACGAGTCAATCCACGCGAAGATCTATTAACCGCCATTGCCCAATCCAAGCTGGGAGGCGAGTTACTGCCGCAAGAATTTTTGGATGGCTCTTGGCTGCTCATTATCTTTGCCGGTAACGACACCTCGCGGAATTCGTTGTCGGGCACCATTCGCTTAATGACCGAATTCCCAGATCAGCGCGCTATGGTGTTAGATGACCCATCACTCATCCCACAAATGTCAGAGGAAGCGCTGCGTATGGTGTCACCTGTTATGCACATGCGACGAACTGCGCTAGAAGACACAGAATTGAACGGTCAAAAAATCGCCAAGGATGAAAAGTTAGTGCTTTGGTACGGGGCCGCTAACCGCGACGCTGATATCTTCCCCGATCCTGACACATTTAATATGCACAGAAACAATGTAGACAAACACATTGCGTTTGGTCACGGCGTGCACAAATGTCTGGGGTCTCGAATCGCCAAGATGCAGTTGCGACTGGCCTTCGAGAAGATCTTTGAGCGCTTCCCCAACATCCATTGGACCGGCAAACAAACCATTTCGCCTAACCCACTAGTGCACGCTATCTCCAGCTTGCAGGTTAATTTGTACGGCCCTAATGGTAAGCGCCCTACGCATGTTGCGGTAAAGTAGGGTGCGTTGGCGTTATGAATAGTCTGATCCTTGGTCGAGAGTAAGAACGCCTGTACTCATTTCGAACCCTCCTAATTTGGCAAGTCCGCGCTTGATCCGCGCTCTCCGCCAGACCGAGGTTTACGAAGTATCACCTAAAGCTTAGATAGCTCAAAATCCGGGTAGAAATGCGCACTTGCGTTTATCGAGTTTACAAGAGGGTTGCTTCAAAGTGGGTAGCAGAGCAACAAGATGATCAGAGAAAAACTTCTTTCAAAGGCTAAGTACAAATCTGCAAAGGCAATAACCGAACTGTTCTAGCTTAAAAAGGCAATAACCGAACTGTTCTACCCTAAAGATAGAGGCGGCCTGTTTGTGTGTGCGGCCAAACGGGCGCAGACACTGGATGCTCCGGTACCGCGTTTTCGATAAAGAAAGAAGCTCTAGCATGGGCGCTTACCCACAGAGTCACTCAAAGATGCGCGAATGAGAGTCGCTGCTAAAACACAAGTCCAAGAAGGCTACGACTCTTTAGTTGCTTAGCGCGGGCGGGCACGTGCAAGGCAGGGCTGTTTGAGCTAACCTAACGTATCGCGGTCTAGGCAGCCGGAGTATCCTGAACACAATAAAAACGCTCAGCCCGCGGAACACTCCGTGTAGGCAGCGGAGAGGCGAGTCGCAGTACCGTCTAGCGTTATTAAACGCTGTTACAACCTCTGCAGCGAGCGACACCTTGCTTATAAAACACATAGAGCAAAGATGATGATATTAGCGGCCTGCCAGCAATTAATCAAAATAGCATTTTTTCGTTACGACGACAGAGGGATAAGCCATGGGACGAAGACCAAGGAGTGTATCTTCACCTACTCTGCGAGAGGAAACCACTGAAAAAAAGTTCTCAGGACCCGGTCACTCTCAACGTGGGAGCTCAATGGCCTCAAAATTTGGATCAAAAATTGTTGATCGTATGATGGGGGCCAGCGGTGGAAGAAACACTTATAACCCAAGACGCGATTTACGCAGTAGTGTAAGCCACACGCGAGGTACAAAAGGACAGGCTGAGCGGCGAATAGCTTGGTCGCACTATGACGATGCAATGAGAAAAGCCGAAGGCCTGCCTGCTGATGCAAAGGAAAAGAAACAAGCAGAAGCGCGGGCGACTTTTATGCAAGCCACGCCGCATTTCCAAGCTAGCGGTTCTGTTAGGGGTGCGGATGCACCAGCAGGAACCCCTGCGGTTAAAAAATACGAGGCCTCTGAAATTGGCCAAGAACGGAAATCAGAGTTTAGAGACACAGCCGTTTTTGAACAGGCGTCCGTTGAAAGAAGCCGATTACGACGCGCTACTTCGAGTGCAAGCCTCATGAGTCCCAGGGGATTGTTTGGCAACACTCGAGGCAGCAGTTCGGCGCAAGGTCGAGAAGCTTTTGTTCAAGGATTGGACAAGGAAGAGAGTGATGAATTCAGTGCCAGAGTGGACCATGCAAAACAGGAACTCGATGGGCTGCCCTATGCGAGGAAGATGGACACCGCTAGGCTTGCAGAGTCGGCTAACAGAGGAGCCGAAAGAAGCAAAGCTGCATTGGCTCTCACACCGATTCCTGAAGGCGGCGTCATTACAAAAGCTTTAGTCACGGCATCGCGCGGCGCGACGTCTTTGGCATGGGATCTGTCTCTTATACACATCTCCGAGCCCACGAGACGGACTCCTATCTC
>CAJXUL010000031.1 GCA_913060615.1 uncultured Gammaproteobacteria bacterium
GAGATAGGAGTCCGTCTCGTGGGCTCGGAGATGTGTATAAGAGACAGGGTTAATTATGAGACCGTGCCAAGTGTTATTTACACTCACCCGGAAATTGCATGGGTGGGCAAGACCGAACAGCAGCTCAAAGCTGACGGCGAAGAGTTTAGAGTGGGCATGTTTCCTTTTGTGGCCAATGGTCGTGCGCTTGCTGCGAACGATAACGATGGCATGGTTAAAGTCATTGCTGATGCAAAAACAGATCGTATTCTAGGCGTTCACGTGTTGGGTGCTCAGGCATCTGAACTGATCGCTCAAGCTGTTATCAGTATGGAGTTCAGTGCTTCGGCAGAAGATCTTGGACTGATTATGTTTGCTCACCCAACCTTATCTGAGGGCATGCATGAAGCTGCGCTAGGTGCTGCTGGGCATGCAATTCATATGATCAATAAACCCAGTCGCGGGAAGTAAAACATTACTCATAGCAAGAGTTGGAGCAGGGCAGCGCATTAACGAGAGATTTGTAGCTGTTCTTTGAGTAGAGCGAGTAAAGGGGCGACAGAGGGTCGCAAGACTTGAGCGTTAGAATGAGTGCAACAAAAGTTGCCGCACATGTTATTTAATATTCACAACGCTCTACGGAGCTAAAACTAAGGGAGGAATACCAGGCCCATGAATTTACATGAGTATCAGGCCAAAGGCCTATTTGCCGAATACGGATTGCCGGTTTCAGAAGGGTATGCAGTAGACACTGCAGACGAAGCAGTTGCAGCCGCAGAAAAAATTGGCGGTAGCCGCTGGGTCGTAAAGGTCCAAGTGCACGCTGGTGGACGGGGTAAAGCAGGGGGCGTCAAAGTAGTTGATTCCTTAGAAGAAATTCGCGCGTTTGCTGATCAGTGGGTAGGTAAAAATCTAGTCACCATTCAGACAGACGAAAACGGTCAGCCAGTAAGTAAAATTTACGTTGAAAGCTGCACTGATATCGAAAAAGAGCTTTATTTGAGCGCAGTAATTGATCGTGGCAGCCGTCGCGTTGTATTTATGGCTTCAACTGAAGGCGGCGTTGAGATTGAAACTGTTGCTGAAGAAACGCCAGAAAAAATTCTTCGCGCAACCATAGATCCATTTGTTGGCGCGCAACCTTACCAAGGTCGTGAGCTTGCATTTAAGTTGGGTTTGGAGGGTGTGCAAATTAGACAGTTCGCTAACCTTTTTATGGGTTTGGCTAAATTGTTTGAAGAAACTGACTGCTCACTGTTAGAGATTAACCCTCTTGTTGTGACCACTGACGGTAACATTCACTGTTTAGATGCCAAGATCAATATCGACGGCAACGCGCTGTACAGACAAGGTGCTATTGCGGCGATGAATGATCCGTCTCAGGAAGACGAACGTGAAGCTCAAGCGGCAGAGTATAACCTTAACTATGTCGCCTTAGACGGCAACATTGGTTGCATGGTTAACGGCGCAGGTCTTGCTATGGGCACAATGGACTTGGTTAAACTGCATGGCGGTAACCCAGCCAATTTCCTCGATGTGGGTGGTGGTGCGACCAAAGAAGCAGTTTCCGAAGCGTTTAAGATCATTCTTTCTGACAAAGCTGTGCAAGCAGTGTTGATCAACATTTTTGGCGGTATCGTAAGTTGCGCAACCATTGCTGAAGGTATTATTGGCGCGGTGCAAGAAGTGGGTGTTGAAGTGCCTGTTGTTGTGCGGTTTGAAGGTAATAACTCAGAGCTGGGCAGAAAAACATTGGCCGATAGCGGGCTGAACATTATTCCTGCAGATTCATTGGTTGATGCTGCCGAAAAAGCAGTTGCTGCTGCCGGAGGAAAGTCATGAGCATATTGATCAATAAAGATACCAAGGTTATCTGCCAAGGATTTACCGGTTCTCAAGGTACGCTGCACAGTGAGCAAGCTCTGGCATACGGTACTCAATTGGTTGGCGGTGTAACACCGGGCAAAGGTGGCTCAACGCATTTGGGCCTTCCTGTATTCAATACTGTTGCTGACGCAGTAGCTGCAACCGGCGCAACAGCGACGGTAATCTACGTGCCAGCTAGCTTCTGTAAAGACTCTATTCTGGAGGCTTTAGATGCAGGTATTGAGCTCATCGTTTGTATCACCGAAGGCATTCCTACTTTGGATATGTTGGCTGTGAAGGCGCGCCTAGAGATAACCAATGCGCGTATGATCGGGCCCAATTGCCCAGGTGTGATCACCCCAGGCGAATGCAAGATTGGCATTATGCCAGGCGACATTCACCTGCCGGGTAAGGTGGGTATTGTTTCTCGCTCTGGCACATTGACCTACGAAGCGGTTAAGCAAACTACCGATCGTGGTTATGGGCAAAGCACCTGTGTAGGTATCGGTGGCGATCCAATTCCTGGCAGTCACTTTATAGACATCCTCAAGTTATTTGAGGCCGATGATCAGACTGAAGCCATAGTCATGGTGGGTGAGATTGGTGGTAATGCTGAAGAAGAGGCTGCGGCCTTTATTAAAGCTCATGTCACTAAGCCGGTTGTCAGCTACATCGCAGGCGTCACAGCGCCTCCTGGTAAGCGCATGGGCCATGCCGGTGCAATTATTGCGGGCGGTAAAGGTACTGCGGACGACAAGTTTGCTGCACTTTCCGATGCTGGTGTGCGTACCGTACGCAGCTTGGCAGAAATTGGTGAAGCACTGGCCGAAGTAACCGGCTGGAAATAGCGCCGAGTTAGTAATTTAAGGCCGTAATTAGAGTTAGGCATACTAGCTCGCTGGTTGCAGTGCCTTAAAATTAAGACGCCTCGATGCCAAATTCTTTGGGTCGAGGCGTTTTTGTATCTGGGGGGCGCTGTTCGCCCAACGCAAAAGAGATTGCATAAGCTCATCTGTGTAACGTACTCAAAGTGGTGAGCTTTATTGTAAATGCCACTGATTAACTTCTCGGTGCTGTGGTAATTGCACCGATTGATAAAAATATCTTCTATTTAGAACGCCTTGCCGTTGATTTTGCACCAGCCAACCCCATATTCGAGGCCAACTGCAACGATCACATGATGGGAAGGAAACCAAATGAGCGAAGCACAAAGCGAAACCCTTAATTTTCAAACCGAAGCCAAACAGCTGCTTCAGTTAATGATCCACTCTCTTTATTCAAACCGTGAAATTTTTCTCCGCGAATTGATCTCCAACGCCTCTGATGCCATCGACAAGTTGCGCTTTTTGTCTATTGAAGATCAAAGTTTGTTGGGCGACGACAGTGAATTTCATATAGATATCTCATTTGATGCCGACGCTAAAACGCTGACCATCTTCGACAACGGCATTGGTATGAACCGTGATGAGGTGATTGCCCACCTTGGTACCATAGCCAAGTCTGGTACTGCCGAGTTCTTGTCCAATTTAACGGGTGACCAAAAGTCTGACTCGCAATTGATTGGCCAGTTTGGTGTAGGCTTTTACAGCGCCTTTATGGTGGCGGACAAGGTAGAGGTCTGTACGCTTAGCGCTCAAGGCGGCGACGGTGTCCGTTGGCAATCTACTGGCGAGGACGCTTATAGCTTAGAAGTGGCTGAAGGTCTGGTTCGTGGTACTCAGGTGATTTTGCACCTTAAAGACGATGCGCTAGATTTTGCGGAAGATTTTCGTTTGCGTAACATCGTCATTAGATACTCTGATCACATCGGCGTGCCTGTGCGAATGCTTAGTCAATCAGCGCCAGCTGAAGAGGGCAGCGAGACTCCTGAAGGAGAATTTGAGGCAGTTAACTCGGCTCAAGCATTGTGGACGCGTTCTCGCTCAGAAGTTGAAGATGCCGAATACCAAGAGTTCTATAAGCACATTTCCCACGACTTTGAAGAGCCATTGGCGTGGAGTCATAACCGGGTTGAAGGTAAGTTTGAGTACACAAGCCTAGTCTATGTGCCTAAGCGTGCGCCTTTTGATTTGTACAATCGTGAAGTGCCAAAAGGCCTAAAACTCTACGTTCAGCGTGTCTTTATTATGGATGACGCGGAGCAGTTCTTGCCGCTGTATCTGCGCTTCGTAAAAGGTGTTATTGATTCCAATGACCTGCCGTTGAACGTTTCGCGGGAGATTTTGCAGCAAGATGACCGCGTTACTTCCATTCGCAACGCAGTGACCAAGCGTGTTTTATCCATGCTTGAAGACATGGCCAAAAAAGACCCTGAGCAGTACCAACTGTTTTGGGACGAGTTTGGTGAAGTTCTTAAAGAAGGTGCTGGCGAAGATTTTGCTAACAGAGCCTCATTAACCAAGTTACTGCGTTTTGCTTCCACCCATGAAAGCGTTGAGAGCGGTAAGAAAGTTGTTGGCCTAGATCAGTACCTTGAGCGTAAGGTAGAAGGCCAAGATACGATTTATTACATCTGTGCGGAAGCTTACGAGACCGCCAGTCGCAGCCCGCACCTTGAGATATTCAAGGAGCGTGGGGTAGAAGTATTAGTGTTATTCGATCGTATTGATGAGTGGCTGATGTCCTCGTTAACCGATTATGAAGATACAAAGTTTGTCGATGTTATGCGTGGTGACGTTACTCTGCCGGGTGAAGATGCCGCGAAAGACAGCGACGATGAAGCTAAAGATAAGGACGAAGACGAGCATCCGTTGGTTGAGCGCATTACCGCAGTGGTGGGTGAGAAGGTCAAAGGCGTACGTCCTTCCAAGCGCCTCACCGGATCTCCAGCCTGCTTGGTGCTGTCCGAAGATGCCATGGGCATTCAGATGCGCCGCATTATGGAGGCCAGTGGCCAGAGCATGCCTGAGAGCAAACCCTTCTTTGAGTTTAACCCAAACCACCCGCTGGTTGAGCGCTTAGAAAACGAAGTGGACGAAGACCGCTTTGCCGAGCTAGTAGGCGTGCTATTTGACCAAGCCAGCTTGGCAGAAGGCGGGTCTCTGCAAGACCCTGCAGGCTATGTAGAGCGCCTGAATAGGCTGTTGTTAGAACTGCTTTAATGACTGCATTTAGCTAGCGCTGAGCCTAACGCTAAACCTAGAGCCACCTCCGCATTGAATCCTATTGCCTCAATGCGGGTTGGCTTTAGCACAGCTTTTACACCTTACAGCACTTTTCTTGGCTAGGTGCCCAGGCATCATGGCGTCGGAGTTCGGCCTGTATCTTAGTCCGCTTGCTGGTCCAGCTTCTGGATAAACTTGTCCGCTAGTCTTTTTACAGCGCTCGCGTAACCGCAGCAATTGCTAGCTCTCAAGGGTTATTACCGGTCGGTTTATCTAAATCCCAATGTGTTGTCATAGTCGCTATCTATACGTGGTATTTGTATGGACAATATGCCAATTAATCCAACGCTCAGAGAGCCGTGAAAATTATGCAAATAGCGATTATCGGAGGCGGTAATTTCGGCACAGCGGTTGCCAATATTGTTGCTCGCAATGGGCACAAGACATACCTATGGATGCGCGATGCCGAGCAGGTCCAAGATACGCTTATGCACAGAGAAAATCGGCGTTACCTGCCAGGCCATAAGTTGCATGACATGATTCATCCAACCGGTGATTTGGCATTAGCCGCAGAGGCCTCTGCGCTGATTTTTGTTGCGGTCCCCAGTCATAGTTTTAAGCAAGTGTGTGAGCAAATTGCGCCACATATTGCATCTTCGGATGTTCTTATTAGCGCGACCAAAGGTATTTACGCCGATGGCTTTCGCCTAATGAGTCAGTTGCTTGAGGAGTACACGCCAAGTACTCGGGTAGGTGCAATTTCTGGGCCGAATTTTGCCGAAGAAATTGCCGATCAGCAGTATACGGGTACCGTTATAGCCACCCGTGATGCCGCTGCTGGAGTGCTGGTCCAAGAAGTGATGCGCAGTGATACCTTACGTGTCTATGCCAGCTCTGATGTCTACGGGGTGGAACTGGCCGGCGCACTGAAAAATATTTACGCCATTATCTGTGGCCTCGCTGCGGGCTTAGGGGTGGGTCAAAACACCGTTGGTTTGTTAATCACTAGGGCCCTGGCGGAAATGAGTCGGTTTGCAGTTTCTATGGGTGGAAATCCTTTTACTTTCTTAGGCTTAGCGGGTGTTGGCGATCTTTTAGTTACTTGTTCTTCGCCTTTAAGCCGTAACTATCAGTTGGGTTTTAAAGTGGCCCAGGGGCTGTCTGTTGAGCAGGCCTCCGACGACCTTGGGAAACTGGCTGAAGGGGTATTCACCTTGGAAGTTGTTTATACCAAGAGCAAAGAGCGTGAGGTCTACATGCCTTTGGTCGATGGCCTTTATCAGATTCTTTATCAAGGTGCGGGTATTAGTGAAGTGATCAGCCAGCTGATGGGCAGTGATGAAGGAGCAGATGCCGAATTTGCTGACCCCGCTGACTGGCTCAATATTGATTCGGATGAACTAAGTAAATGACACAGATAACAGCAGTAGCCTCGAGTGTAGGTCAGCTTATTGATCAGGTGCACCAACGTTTTGCCAGCGCTAATCTCAGCTACGGGCACGGCACTGATAATGCCTGGGATGAGGCGGTGTATCTCGTGCTGTGGATGACTGACAGCGCCGACGATGAATCGTCTTTGGCACTGAGCGTTAGTGCTGAACAGGTTGAAGAGGTTCTTGCGCTTAGCGACCAGCGCATTGAGCAGCGTATGCCTTTGGCTTACTTGCTGGGCTGTTGTCAGTTTATGGGCTACGAATTTTTGCTCGAGCCCGGCGTAGTGGTTCCAAGGTCGCCTATTGGCTATTTGCTCGATGGGCCAGAGCAACCCTGGTTGCCCAAACAGGTCCGGCGCATTTTGGATTTATGCAGTGGTAGCGGTTGCTTGGGTATCGTTGCAGCTCACAGATTTCCGCAAGCTCTGGTGACATTGGTGGAATTAGATCCAGTCGCCGCTGCCTTGGCTCGTGAGAATGTACAATTGCATGCTCTAGAAGATCGGGTAACGGTGCTAGAGGGTGATGCGACGCAGCTATTTGCAGGCTTGCAGGCGGGGTGGGATTTAATCATTACTAATCCCCCCTACGTAGATAAAGCCGATATGCAGGTTTTGCCTGCTGAGTACCGCCACGAGCCCGTGCGAGGCTTGGCCGGTGGCGATGATGGTCTGCTGCTGGTAGATGATTTTTTGCGTGTGCTACCAGAGCAATTGGCGGACAACGGTGCGTTTATCTGCGAGGTAGGTGCCAGTTCGGGGGCGGTTAATCGTAAGCATACCGATTTGCCCATTGAGTGGTTGGATTTACCACACGGTGGGGAGGGTGTGTTTTTACTTGAAGGTGAGGCTTTGTGTTCTCATACTGCGGCGCGCAATAGTTAGTGTCTGACTCACCAGAACACAATAAGATGCATCAATACTGAGCAAGGGTCAGCAGGACAATTAAAGGATAATAAATGGCGGGTAACAGCTTCGGGCAACTCTTTACAGTGACAACTTTTGGCGAAAGTCATGGCATTGCCTTGGGCGCAATTGTCGACGGTTGTCCTCCAGGACTTGAACTGACTGAAGAGGATATTCAGCCGGATCTAGATCGCCGTAAGCCAGGCCAGTCCAAGTACACCACTCAGCGCAAAGAGGGCGATCGCGTACGCATCTTGTCCGGTGTGTTTGAAGGGCGCACGACCGGCACGCCAATTGGTTTGTTGGTAGAAAACGAAGACCAAAAGAGCAAGGACTATGGTGCCATCAAGGACATATTTCGGCCAGCTCATGCGGATTACACCTATCAGAATAAGTACGGTATTCGAGATTATCGAGGTGGTGGTCGCTCCTCTGCTAGAGAAACCACTATGCGTGTGGCCGCCGGTGCCATAGCGAAAAAGTATTTGAAGGAGCAGAATGGTATTTCTATCCACGGCTATTTGTCTGCCATAGGTCATATCAGACCCGAGCCAATTGATCTAAATATCGTAAATGAAAATCCTTTTTTTTGCCCAGATTCCAGTAAGTTAGACGACATAGCTAAACTAATAGATGACATGCGTCGTCAAGGTGATTCCATTGGCGCTGAAGTTTCTGTGCTAGCAAAAGGCGTACCTGTAGGTCTGGGCGAGCCTGTGTTTAGTCGGCTTGATGCTGACCTTGCCAGTGCACTCATGGGTATTAATGCAGTGAAGGGCGTAGAAGTCGGCGATGGTATGGCAGTCTCCGGTCAACGGGGCACCGAGCACCGTGACGAGATGACGCCCAATGGTTTTACCAGCAATCATGCCGGCGGCATCTTGGGTGGTATTTCTTCCGGACAAGACATCGTGTTAAAGATGGCGCTGAAGCCGACCAGCAGTTTAACTACGCCGGGCCAATCTATTGATATTCATGGCAACCCCGTGGAGGTCATTACTAAGGGGCGTCATGATCCTTGTGTAGGCATTCGCGCCACACCCATCGGTGAGGCCATGGTGGCCTTGGTGCTAATGGATCATTTGCTTAGGCATCGTGGACAAATGGGCAGTGCGCCGGGCATAAAGTAGTCCGCCCAAGGCCCATCTGAATCGAATCTAGCTAGGCCTGCTTAAAGCTGACTAAGACTAGCCTCACCACCTAGTTTTAATTGAGTTCAAGGTGCGCGAGTTGCATCCTCTGCAACATCTTCTACAGCATAGTCATTGAGCACGGTAAGAAATGCAGATGCCGAATTAGACAGCGTGCGTTTGCCGTTGATGACGCTGCCCAAAGTTCTGTATATAGGCTCGCAGTGCACCTCCAATGCGGTCAAATCGCTCATCATACTTTGCGGTAATACACTCCAGCCAAGGCCCACGCTGACCAGCATGCCAATGGTTTCTAAGTAGTTGGTTGAAAGGGTGGGTTTTAGGGACAATCCTGCTTGGGCAAAACGATCCATGACAATGCGTCCTGTATAAGTGGCCAGGCCGGGTAAAATACAAGGCTGGTTGGCCAGTATCTTCATCGTGGTAGCTTGGGGTTCGGTCGCGCTGCTGACAAATATTAACGGGTCGTGCCATACCGTTGTGGTTATTAAGTCAGCGTCCAAGTCTGTTCGGTCTGGGTTAAGGGTCACGACTGCCAATTCCACTCGGCCGGATCTGACCATTTGATAGGCCACCTCGGAGTCCTCAAATTGAATGTCTAGTTGCACATCTGGATAGCGTTTGCTGAAATCCTTGAGTACCGGCGCTAAGCGGTGGAGGCCGATGTGGTGGGATGTCGCCAAGTTAAGGCGGCCACTGATGGTGTCGTTCAGATTAAAGATTTCTTTTTCAGTGTCTTTGGCCAAGCGCAGCATTTTCTCAGCGCGCTCAATGAGTAGGTTGCCTGCTTCGGTGAGATAAACTCTTTTGCCTATTCTGTCGAAGAGTGCGGTGCCAAGGTGATTTTCTAGGGATTGAATACGCTTGCTGATTGCTGGCTGAGTGATATACAGGCGCTGTGCGGCGGCAGAAAAGGATTTTTCTTCAGCTACGGCGAGAAAGGTTCGCAGTTCAACTAATTGCATGGGTTAACGTCCATTGTTGCTATTTGATGTATGGATTCGATCTATCCAACCCATTCCATATTTTTATTAAAAAGATAAAAATTATACGTTTGTTTTATACTTAAGCAAGACATACACTGCCGCCAAATTTCTCAGAGAGTCCAAAATTATGGCCCAGACACTTTATGACAAAATTTGGCAGGCCCACGATGTAGGCCAGCGCGTCGACGGTAATAGCTTACTGTATATAGACCTACAGCTGCTTCACGAGGTGACTTCTCCCCAAGCCTTTGAGGGCTTGCAGTTAGCCAATAGGCCTTTGTGGCGGGTAGATGCGAATCTGGCCACCCCCGACCACAATGTGCCCACAGACGGTCGTGAATTAGGCCTGTCCGGCATTACAGACGAAGTGGCGTTAACCCAGGTGCTTACTCTCGACGACAACTGTAAAAAATTTGGTGTTGAGCAATTTGATATTCAAGACGTTCGCCAAGGTATTGTGCACGTGGTTGGCCCTGAACAGGGTGCGACTCTGCCGGGTATGACCATTGTGTGTGGCGACTCGCATACGTCCACCCATGGTGCTTTTGCAGCGCTGGCTCAAGGTGTGGGCACCTCTGAGGTAGAGCATGTCATGGCAACGCAGTGCTTGGTGCAGAATAAGGCCAAGAATTTTGCTGTAGAGGTCAGTGGCAAGCTGGCACCGCATGTCACCGCAAAGGACCTTGTTTTAGCCATTATTGGACGCCTAGGTACCGCAGGTGCCACTGGTCATACTATTGAATATCGTGGTCAGGCGATCCGTGATTTATCTATGGAAGGCCGCATGACTCTATGCAATATGTCCATTGAGGCTGGTGCGAGAGCTGGGCTGGTTGCCGTGGACGACACCACTATTGATTACGTCAAAGGTCGACCCTTTGCGCCTAAAGGTGAAGTTTGGGATCAGGCCGTGGTCTATTGGCGAACGCTGATCAGCGACGAAGACGCCGTTTTTGATTCGGTGTTAAACATTGATGCAGCTGACATTGCCCCTCAAGTTAGCTGGGGTACTTCGCCTGAGATGGTTTGCGGTATTGATGGTAGCGTGCCGGACCCAGAAGCGATGCAAGACCCTATTCAAGCTGAGTCAGCGGGTCATGCGTTAAAGTACATGGATTTGCGACCGGGGCAAAAGATAACCGACATTAAGGTCGATCGAGTCTTTATTGGGTCCTGTACGAACGCACGTATTGAAGATCTGCGAGCAGCAGCGGCAGCGATTAAGGGCGGTCGTATAGCGGACAACGTGAAGGAAGCCTTGGTTGTGCCAGGTTCTGGTTTGGTTAAAGCACAGGCTGAAAAAGAAGGCTTGGCGGATATTTTTACGCAAGCCGGTTTTTTGTGGCGAGCGGCGGGTTGCTCAATGTGTCTGGGCATGAATCCAGATCAATTGGGAGATGGCGAGCATTGCGCTTCTACTTCTAACCGTAACTTTGAAGGGCGTCAGGGCTATGGCGGCAGGACCCACCTAGTGAGTCCGGCAATGGCAGCCGCTGCGGCCGTCGCAGGGCACTTTGTTGACGTTAGGGAGATTAACTAATGGATGCGTTTACTCAACTTGATGGCACAACCGCACCACTAGACCGGGCAAATGTGGATACAGACCAAATTATTCCAAAGCAATATTTGAAATCTATTAAGCGCACGGGCTTTGGTGATTATCTATTTGATGCGTGGCGGTTTCTTGATCAAGGTACTATGGGAATGACCCCAAATGAGCGGCAGCTTAACCACGAGTTTGTCCTTAATTTGCCGCAATACCAAGGTGCCTCAATTCTTTTAGCGAGGGATAATTTTGGTTGTGGTTCGTCTCGAGAGCACGCGGTTTGGGCGCTTAAAGAGTTTGGATTTAGGGCTGTAATAGCGCCAAGCTTTGCAGATATATTCCACGGAAATTGCTTTAAGAATGGCGTGCTACCTATTGTTTTAGATGCAAAAATTGTAGAAGAAATGATTGCAAAGTCAGACGGGAATCTGACTCTGCGCATTGACCTAGAAAGCCAAACAGTGACGGACGGCGAGCGCTCATACGACTTTGTAATAGAACCTGCGTTGAAGCAAAAGATGCTTAACGGCATGGATGATATCGACATGACGTTGGACGAAGTGGAATTAATCAAAACCTTCGAAGCAAAGCATAAAGCCACGCAGCCCTGGTTGTTTAGAGGGTGAAAGCCTGCTCTGCGGTTAGCGGCAAATTAGTAAAGAATTTTGAGGAAAATCGATAATGAATAAAAACGTACTTGTACTGCCAGGCGATGGCATTGGTCAAGAAGTGGTTGCCCCAGCTATTGCTGTAATGGATGTTGCCGCAAAGCAGGAAGGTTGCGAAATTACTGTTACCCACGGTTTGGTAGGTGGTGTGGCTATTGATGAATGCGGTGATCCATTACCTGCTAAAACTCTAGAATTAGCCAAGGCGGCCGATGCCGTTCTTCTTGGTGGCGTGGGCGGACCTAAGTGGGACGATTTACCTATGGCCTCACGACCTGAGAAAGGGCTACTAGGTTTGCGGCAGGGCTTGGGTTTGTTCGCTAACTTGCGACCTGCTTTGCTCTCAGCCCCCTTAGCCAGTGCCTCATCGCTGAAGCCAGAGCTGGTAGCTGATTTAGACATTCTGATCATCCGTGAATTGACTGGTGGCATCTATTTTGGCGAACCGCGCGGTATTGAAACCAGAGACAACGAGCGTGTTGGCTTTAACACCATGGTTTATTCAGAGCATGAAATTGAGCGTATTGCGCGCAGCGGTTTTGAGTTGGCCAGCAAGAGAAATAAACGCCTGTGTTCAGTGGATAAAGCCAATGTGCTAGAGGTCAGCCAACTTTGGCGCGAGGTGGTCAATTCCATAGCTGGCGATTACCCTGATGTAGAACTCTCGCATATGTATGTGGACAACGCGGCCATGCAATTAGTCCGCGCACCAAAGCAGTTCGATGTAATTGTGACGACAAATATGTTCGGCGATATTTTGTCCGACGTTGCGGCAATGTTGACGGGCAGTCTAGGTATGTTGCCCTCAGCATCATTAGCCGCTAGCGGTACCGGACTTTACGAGCCTGTCCACGGCACGGCCCCAGATATTGCGGGTAAAGACATGGCCAATCCATTAGCGACTATCTTGTCGGTAGGCATGATGTTTCGCTACAGCTTGGATCTGCCTGCCGCAGCGGACAGCATCGATAGAGCCGTGGCCCAGGTATTAGCCGAAGGTTACCGCACCGCGGATATAGCTGGTCCTGGTGACGATGTGGTGGGCTGTCGCACAATGGGCGAGTTAGTCATAGAACGTCTTTAGTCCGGTTCTTTAGTCAGATTTATAAAAGTCAGGCCCAATGCGCCTGATTTAAAATTATAGCGAAGGTAATAACGTGTATTTAGAAGATGGTGTAAATGTTGCGATTGCGGGTGCTAGTGGCGCTGTAGGCGAAGCATTATTAGAAATTTTGCAGGAGCGTAAATTTCCAGTAAAAGAATTATTTTTGCTGGCTTCAGAGCGATCTGAGGGCAAACGCCTCCAGTTTCATGGCAAATCAATCATGATCAAACGGTTGGATGAGTTTGATTTTAGCGAAACGCAAATTGGACTGTTTTCAGCAGGGGGAGATATCTCTGCTGAATTTGCGCCTAAAGCAGCAGCCCAGGGCTGCGTGGTTATCGACAATACCTCACACTTTCGTTACGACGATGAAATTCCATTAGTTGTGCCGGAGGTAAATCCTCATCGGGTGGCCGATTACACCGCGCGCAATATTATCGCCAACCCAAACTGCTCGACCATTCAAATGGTTGCAGCGTTGAAGCCAATTCATGACGCGGTGGGCATTACACGAATTAATGTTGCCACCTACCAAGCGGTTTCTGGTGCCGGTACCAGTGGGATAAAAGAGCTGGCGGCGCAAACTGCAAGCCTGCTCAATGGACAGTCTATTGAAGTGAACGTTATGCCTGCGCAAATTGCCTTTAATGCGGTGCCGCAAATCGACAAGTTTATGGACAATGGCTATACCAAAGAAGAAATGAAGATGGTCTGGGAGACGAAAAAAATTCTTGAAGACGACGACATTCAGGTTAACCCTACTTGTGTTCGTGTGCCGGTTTTCTATGGCCATTCTGAAGCAGTGCACATTGAGACAAAAACGCCCATTAGTGTAGAAGTGGCGAAGCAGTTGTTGAGCGCGGCCCCAGGCCTTACAGTCAGCAACGACGGTGAGTTTGCTACGCCTGTGAAAGATGCTGCGGGCACTGATCCTATTTTTGTCAGTAGAATTCGCAAGGATATTTCGCATCCGAATGGTCTCAATTTATGGGTTGTGGCAGACAACGTGCGTAAAGGCGCTGCGCTGAACAGCGTGCAGATTGCTGAGGAATTAATGAAGTTGTGGGCTAAGCGCTAGTACAGCGATATAAAGTGACTAATTGCACTATGGAATTGATTGCATGATGGATTTTCGTTTCAACCGTTTAACTGCGTTGATCTTTGGTTTTGTGGGTTTTGTAGGTGTTGTGGGCATCTCGGTATTTAGCGGTACTGTGCGTGCGGCGGATTTTGCGACTGTTAGCATTGAGTCTGTCGTGGGTCAGCGGGTCAGCGGCTATGTCGAGCTGCCTGAGGTCGAGGCTAACGATTTATCGACTTTAGATATCCAGTTGGCCAGCCGTTCTGCCTACCTAGAAAATGATGTCGCCTATTATTCCGTGCACAGAGACTTGCTCTTCCAGCTTAAGGAAACGGCAAATGGATCGGTGCAGCTTGATATTCGGAGTAAGGGACTTCTTCTCGAGCCAAAGCTGAATATTTTGCTACGTATTACTTGGCGCAATGGAGAGCTCTTGAAGGCTTTGGCTTTGAGTGTGCCTTTTACGCAAAGTGCCTTGGCTGCGGATAAGACCATTTTGACCACGTCTTCAGATAACCTCTGGCAGTTGGCTAAGCGTACTCGAGACGGCTCACAGGTTTCGGTTGCGCAGCAAATGTTAGCCATTCAAAGACTCAACCCAGGCGCTTTTAATAAAGGCAATATCAACGGCCTCAAGAGCGGCTACCGGCTGCGCATTCCTGACTTTATGGACGCAGTGACAGTGCCTAAAGCCTCGGCTTTAGATGCCGTCGAAGCTCAGCACTCGGAGTGGCTTCTTGGCGGCAGAAGCAGTGCCAAGGGTGGTGCAAAAATTGGTGAGAAAACTCCGCCCGCAGAAGTTGAGTTAGGCGCCGATTTACCACCGGCGAAACGCCAAGGCGAAGTGCGAATTTTTCAGCCTGAAAGTTCGCCAAATGCTGGTTTTGCGCAGGGATCTAGTTTAGGCCTAGATGCTTTTGGCGCATCTATTGAAGAGTCTGAGTTGATTGATGGCAGCGACAGCCCTTTGCCTGTGGATGCTGAATTTGAGGGCGGTAGCGTCTTAGCAACCCCTCCAAAGGAAGACGCTCTGGACAGTGCAGCGCCTGTGAATGTTGACCAGAGTGTCAACGAGCAAATAAACCAAATGGTGGCTGAGGAAAATCAGAGTAGTTACTCGGCCCAATTAGTTTGGCTAATCGCTGGCGGCGTATTAGGAATTCTCATAGTAGTCATGCTGCTGCGGCGTCAAATGGCAGCGAGGAAAAAAAGCCTAGAAGATACCTGGGTTGCTGAAGCTGAAGCTGAAGGTGAAGGTGACTATGACGTGCAAAGTGACGCCGAGAGTAAGACCCAGAGAGTGACCGAGGGCGAACATGACCGCGTACCAAACGGCGATGATGACCCAGAACCAAGTTTAGAAAGCGACTTTGAAAATGACTTGGAAAATGGGTTAAGAGAAAGTCAGCCAGAAGACGCAGATTCAGCGTCGGTTGTGAATCAAGGTGAGATAGACACTGAGCGTGATGCCGAAAAAGAACCCCAGGGAGCTCCGGCGGCAAATGAGCCTTCAATCTCTGCACCTGAATCGACAGAGCCGGGAACAGCTGATTTACCAAGCAATACAAGCGAGGGTGGGACCGCAGAACCGGAAACGGACGAAACCTTTTTAGAAATGCTCGATACCAATGAGCAACCTCTTGACGAGACTTCTAATACTGAAGCCTATACAACTCGACTAAAGTTGGCTGAAGCCTATTTGGAAATGGGTGATGAAAGGGGGGCGCGGGAAATGCTAGATGAAGTAGTAGCAGAAGGCGATGATGCTCAAAAAGCCCTAGCTAAATCTATCATTGAGCGGATAGACGAAGGGTTAGATGACGCGAAAGATACATAGCTCGAGCAGGGTCTAGTTACGTGACTGACGCTAGACTAGGCGCAGTGGCAAAGGCCATGTCAGCCAAAAAAACTGTCTATGTCATGTGCGTTCAGTATTGTGGGGATGAGTTTAATGGCTGGCAGCGCCAGATGGATCAACCCACTGTGCAGGGGCATATCGAAGCGGCGCTGAGCCAGGTTGCAGCTCAACTCATAAGGATCGCCGCGGCCGGGCGCACCGATGCAGGTGTTCATGCTACGGGCCAGATAATTAGTTTTACCACCACGGCGATTCGTCCGTTAGCTTCTTGGCTCAAAGGGGTCAACTCACTGACGCCTAAATCTATCCAAGTTGCCTGGGTCCGTCAGGCGCCAGAAAATTTTCATCCGCGTTACGCAGCCACGGCCAGACGCTATAACTATATTTATTATGACAGCCATCGGTATAACCCATTTGTGGACGGGTTGGCATGGTGCACCGAAGGGTTAGATCAGGATGCCATGCACCGAGCGGCCCAATGGTTGGTTGGCGAACATGATTTCACCACATTTCGCGCCGCAGGCTGTCAGTCTTTGAGCCCTAAGCGCCGAGTAAACCGCTGTGAAGTGCGGCGTGACGGGCATTTTGTGGTGATGGAAATTGATGCCAGCGCATTCCTATTGCACATGGTGCGTAATATTGCCTCGGCCCTGCGAGATGTAGGTATGGGGTCGCCTACGCGTTCAATCAGAGACTTGCTGTTGCTAAAAGACCGCGTGCGTTTAGGCGCAACTGCGCCTCCTCAAGGGTTGTATCTAACCCATGTCAGCTATCCCGGCGCCAATTTCCCAGCCCCGCCTTCGGTGCCTTTGCTAAGTACATAAGCTTGGGACCAAAATGTAAGATTTAGGGTCGAAGATCCTAGCGTGAGGAAGTAAGACCTAAAAGCACAGTTTTAGGCGGCTTAGATTAAGCGAAGATAAACTTAGACATTAACGCAATGCGTAAGATAAGCCCGCAAAGCCCTTTCTTGGGGTCTATTCAAGGTCTAATATAGTGATCCTCGACCGGCAGCGATTGTCCAAGTGTTTTGCTACCGAAAATGCTCAAAACGGCAGCATGCCAGACATCCGGCTTATCCAAACAACAGTAAAGCTCAATGATGGGAATACATCAGGAGAAAGTATTTTGACCGCCCATACTCACACTGCGATGTGGTGTAAAATTTGTGGTATCACATCGGTAGCAGATGCCAAGTTTGCTGTCGATGCTGGTGTAGACGCCATTGGCTTGAATTTTTACGCTAACAGCGCTCGAGTAGTTACGCCGGAGCTTGCAGCGGTCATTAGTACTGAGTTATTTCATTATGCGCCAAATTGCGCCCGCATAGGCCTATTTGTGAACCACACAGAGAGCGAGGTTAGGGCTGTTCTCAAGGTAGTTCCGCTAGATATTTTGCAATTTCATGGGGCGGAGCCACCAGAGTTTTGCGAATCTTTCAATGTACCGTTTATTAAAGTCTTGAGTATGCGGCAAGGGATAGATTTTGCTGCTTTAGACAAACAATATTCTGCAGCATGGGCGCTGCTTTTAGATACCTACCACCCAACCCAAGCGGGTGGTACGGGCGAAACATTTGATTGGCAGTTATGGCCGCGAGATAGTCAAACTAGGCTGATTTTGGCTGGTGGCTTAACGGTAGAAAATGTTGCAAATGCCATTGTTCAGACCAGCCCATATGGTGTTGACGTCAGCGGCGGAGTGGAAGATGGCGTGAAAGGCGTCAAGCAACAACAACTTGTTCGACGATTTATTAAGGAAGCAAAAAATGTCTGAAGTACTTGAAGGTAGTAACTATTCTCAGCCTACTGACGATGGGCACTTTGGTGAATTCGGCGGACGCTTTGTCGCTGAAACGCTAACCCACGCGTTAGATGAATTTGCGGCTCTTTATGAGCAAATGAAGCATGATCCTGAGTTCAAACGCGAGTTACATCACGATTTGACCCATTATGTGGGTCGCCCAACGCCATTGTATTTGGCCGAGCGAATGACCGCCGAGCTAGGTGGCGCAGCCATTTATTTAAAGCGCGAAGACCTTAACCATACTGGCGCGCATAAAGTCTGTAACACCGTTGGCCAGGCGCTTTTAGCTAAACGTATGGGCAAGCCTCGTGTGATTGCGGAAACCGGTGCCGGTCAACACGGTGTGGCAACCGCTACCGTGGCCGCTCGACTTGGTCTTGAATGTGACATTTACATGGGCGAAGAGGATGTGCGTCGCCAAAGCCTTAATGTCTATCGAATGAAGCTCATGGGCGCACGGGTTATACCGGTTACTTCAGGTTCGAAAACCCTCAAAGATGCTATGAACGAAGCGATGCGCGATTGGGTTACTAACGTTGACAATACCCACTACATCATCGGTACCGTCGCTGGACCGCATCCTTATCCGATGGTGGTGCGAGATTTTGCTTCCATCATTGGTCAAGAGGCGAGGGCGCAAATGCTTGAGCAAGAAGGCCGGTTGCCAAATGTTGTTGTTGCCTGTGTAGGCGGCGGCTCAAATGCCATGGGGATATTTCACCCCTTTATAAATGATGTAGATGTAGACCTTGTTGGGGTTGAAGCGGGTGGCCATGGAATTGACAGCGGCGCACATGCAGCCCCTCTCAATGATGGCAAAGTCGGCGTCTTACATGGCAATCGTTCTTATCTGATGTCTGATGACGATGGCCAAATTATGGAAACGCATTCAATTTCCGCAGGCCTAGATTATCCTGGTGTAGGGCCCGAGCATTCTTACTTAAAAGACATTGGCCGCGCTACCTACTCAAGTGCCACTGATGACGAAGCGATGCAGGCCTTTCGTATGCTCAACCAGCGCGAAGGCATATTGCCAGCGCTGGAGACCAGTCATGCTTTGGCGTGGGTAGTGGCTAACGCGCCGAAGATGAGCAAAGACGATATTATTTTGGTCAATCTCAGTGGCCGCGGTGATAAGGACATTCTTACTGTTGCCGATATAGATGGGATCACTTTGACATGATCACTGCTGAGACAAATACCGGGCCTGATACCCGCATAAAGAGAACCTTTGCTCAGCTTAAAGAGCAGGGGCGCAAAGCGCTCATCAGTTTTATTACGGCAGGCGATCCAAGCCCTGAGTTTACCGTGGCAGGACTGCATGCTTTGGTTGCCGGCGGAGCAGATTTGCTCGAGTTAGGTATTCCGTTTTCAGATCCAGAGGCAGAAGGACCAACTATTCAAGCTGCTAATGAGCGAGCGCTAGCGGGTGGCATCACCTTAAAGCAGGTCTTGGTCATGGTCACTGAATTTCGTCAACAAGACAGTCAAACACCGATTATTTTAATGGGTTATCTGAACTCTGTTCTGGCCATGCAGGACTTTGCTCAAAAAGCTGCCCAAGCCGGTGTTGACGGTTTAATTATGGTTAATCTGCCGCCGGAAGAGGGTAGTGAGCTGCAAGCCCAGCTGGCGGCCAATGGTATGGACTTAATCTACCTCATTGCGCCAACCACTACCCAGGTTCGTGCTGCTGAAATTATCAGCAAAGCATCAGGGTTCATTTATTACGTCTCGCTTAAAGGGATTACTGGCGCAGGTAACTTGCGTACAGATGAAGTGGGCATTCGAACCAGTGAACTCCGGGCCACAACGGATATACCACTTTGTGTTGGCTTTGGTATCCGCGATGCGCAAACAGCAGCAGCCTTAAGCGAGCATGCAGACGGCGTGGTAGTTGGCAGTGTTTTAGTGGAAAAAATGGCGGCGGGAACGGACCCAGACGTAATTGGTAAATCTCTTCAACAGACCATTGCGGATATTCGGCAAGGACTAGATCGACAAAACTGATGACGGACCTTAATAATTGGTTGGCACATATCTCTAGCCAACATGAGCAAGTAATAGATATGGGTTTAAGTCGCATGCAAGATATGTTGCAACGGCTTGACCTTGCTTGCCCAGCCTCGAAGGTAATCACCATCGCCGGAACCAATGGCAAGGGTACTACTGCCACCGCGATAGAGGCACTTTTGCTAGCTCACGGCGTGAGTGTGGGCACAACACTGTCGCCGCACATTAACCGCTTCAATGAACGTATTCGTATTTCTGGAGCACAGGCATCCGATGCAAAAATATGCGCAGCCTTTGCCGCGGTTGAAGCTGCGCGCAAAGATTTGCCGTTAACCTATTTTGAATTCAGCGCGCTGGCCGCTCTATGGTGTTTTAAAGATGCGGCAGTGGACGTGGCCATTCTTGAAATTGGTTTGGGTGGTCGCTTAGATGCTTTTAATGTGGTCGATGCCGATATCGCGGTGATCACCAGCATTGGGCTTGATCATCAAGAATATTTGGGTGACACCCGCGAGCAGATTGGTTCTGAAAAAGCGGGCATTCTGCGCGCAGGACAACAGCAGGTGGTCTTGGGGGCCGACATGCCCCAGAGTGTTTTTAGCGCATGTGCGCAATTGTCCCTTGTGCCATTGCAGGTAGGGGCGGACTTAATTATCAATGCTGATTCAAAGCAGGCAAATTGGCAGTTAGAAATGCCAGGCTACAAGTTTGTAGATATTCCTTTGGGTAACTTACCCATACATAATCTAGCCATAGCATGTGCATCCTTGCATTCAATAATAACGCTGAATGAAGGCTGCGTTCGTGAAGTTGCGCGCCAAGGAATGATGCCGGGGCGTTTGCATATTATGGATATTCAAGGCCGTATTTGTGTTCATGACGTGGGGCACAATGCCGCAGGTGTAAATTTTCTCTGGCACGAGTTACAGACGCGATGCCTTGTACCGGCGCATATTGTTTGCTGCATGTTGAACGGTAAGGATCATGCTCAGGTATATAAGACCCTTGCAGGGCACTCAAATGCGCCTTGGGCATTGGTTAGCAGTCATGGTGAGCGGGCTTTATCTAGCCATCAATTGGCGCAATCTATGAGCCTGTCTTCTGTGCCGTGTTTCGACACTATGCAGCAAGGTCTGGACCATGCGTTGTCGGCAACGTCGCCCGGGAGTGTTATTCTTCTTTTTGGTTCATTTAACTGTGTTGAACAGAGCACATGGTTGGCGCAATAGCATATGCAGGAAAATATACGTTACAGAACAATCGGCGCCATCTTCTTGGGATCATTGGCTGTCATTGTATTGCCTATGTTATTGGATAACCCCACGCGCCTCGCCTCGCCAGAGCCTGATCACGAAATATTTGACCAAGCACAAATGAATTCCGCCCCGGCTAGCATTGCTAACGACGCGGGCGGAATAGGCTTCCCAATTTACGATGAAGTGGTGCCAGCTACGGATGCGGTAAAAAGAGTAACCCAGTTGCGCGCTAAAGTGGACAGCGAAGGCTTCAGTACCGAGCCCCATAGAACGCTATTTGGCGAGCCCATACTCACGCCTGTGCGATTTGCAAGCTCGGTATTTGCAGTGCAGTTAGCGACCTTTGTTAAGCTGGAGAACGCTCGAGCGTTCCGAGAAAAACTCCGTACAGAGGGCAGCGCAGCATTCGTATCCTCGTTTTTAGATGTTGGGCGTGGCGTAAATAAGGTCGAAAAAATTCGTTATCGTGTCGCAGTTGGGCCGTTGCTGAGTCATACTGGCGCAGACGAAATGCGTGACGTTTTAGCAAAGAAATATGACGTTGATGCAATCGTCGTTGATATGACTCAATAGGCGAGATAAGAGCAAATGGCCCACTTAGATTACGTCATAATAGGCATTGTGGTGATTTCCTCAATCATCGGGCTTTCAAGAGGGCTGGTTAAAGAAGCGGTGTCGCTGGCCGTCTGGATAGGGGGCTTTATAGCGGGTATCGTTTTCGGTCCTACGCTTGCAGTTGAATACGATGAATACCTTGGTGGTGGCCAACTCAGTCAAATAGTCGCCTTTGTTATCGTGCTCATCACCGTACTTGTTTCCGGTAAAGGCCTGCAGTGGGCCTTCGGTAAAGTAATTGAAACTACAGGGCTTTCAGCCACTGATCGGTTACTCGGGTTTGGCTTTGGCGCCATTAGAGGCGCGCTTTTGGTCACAGTTATGTTG
>CAJXUL010000032.1 GCA_913060615.1 uncultured Gammaproteobacteria bacterium
CACCTCTCTATTCGTCGGCAGCGTCAGATGTGTATAAGAGACAGAGCTTGGGCGGCTTGGCAAACCAAAAACAAAGACCGCCGCTGAGGGAGCAAAAAGCAATAACTGTGAAAGCCAATTCGTAATTGCCGTACATATCATAAAGTACGCCACCGGCTATGGGGCCTGCGGTCATGCCTAGCATTACGATCAGAGATGAAATGCCCATAATGGTGCCGAAGGACTTAGGTCCAAAATAGTCAGCGCGCAAGGCCACCATGAGCGGACCACGCACGCCCCAAGACAGACCGTGCAGCACGGCGAATGCGATCACCCAACTTAGATCTGTTGCATAAGTAACCGCTAGCAGGCCAAAGCAATGGCCGGCCATACAAATCGTACAGATTATGCGCTTGTCGTACCTATCGCCCAGGTAACCACCAAGGAATAGCCCTGCGGTTTGAATACCCGTCATCAGGGCGAAGACAAATCCAGCTTCAACCGGCGTGTAGTCTAAGCTTCGAGTTAAATGTGGTATCAGGTGGGCGAGCATTGCAGAAACTGTTAGTAGTGATAATCCATGCCCTGCCGAAATCATCCAAAAAGAAGGTTCTCTTACTGCTTGACGCCAAGTCAGGCTGATTTGCGCCACTCGGCTACTGTCGCTTTCAGGTTCGTCAGCGTCATGTTTTACTGAAATGCCATCAGGTATTTCGCCGTAATCTTCGGGCCTGTGTCGAACCAGTGAAACCAAGGGTAGGCCCAAAACCAATACCATGATGCCAGAATAGAGCGCCATATCACGCCAGCCAAAAGCTTCCAGTCCCATCATGACGAAGGGAACGCACAGCCCGCCGAATGAAAAGCCCAGTTGCGACCAAGCGATCGCTTTGGCTCGGTGTAGGTCAAACCAACTGACAATGGAGACCATTAGGGTGGCAAAACCGCCGAGACTTGAGCCTAGGGCTATTAATATAAAGGCTACAAAGTAAGTGGTAATGGAATTTACTTGGCTGAAAACGAAAAACCCGCAGCCGAAAATAAGCGTGCCGATGATTAGAATAAGTCGCGGGCCATATTTATCTACCAGCCATCCTTGTAAAGGCCCCAGTAGGCCGCTTTCTAACCGTGTTAAGGCAAAAGCCAGTGATAAGATGGACATGCTCCAGCCGAATTCTTCTTGTAGGTGAAGGGTATAGCCGCCATAGGAATGCATCCATGTGAGCGCGGCAAGCCACTGTACACCCGCGCAGGCGAGTACAATCCACCAGCCGTAGAAGACCTTACCACTGGGACGAAATAAGGCATTCATCCGTGGTTTCACTTGAGCAAAATGTTGAAACATGGTCGCATCATACGTGATGGGTGCTAAGCACTGATACAATTAACCCCACTCTTAGCGAACAACGGTCTATGAATAAAGCTGAATTCCAACGCTCAATGGCCTCTCAAGGTTTGGTTTTATCTGGCGGCGGCGCCCGCGCTGCCTATCAGGTGGGTTGCTTGCGTCAGCTGTCTAGATCATTGCCTGAGTACCATCCGCAAATTCTTACCGGTGTTTCAGCAGGTGCCATCAATGCGGTTCACTTGGCCGCCAACCAAGGTTCTTGGCGCGACAGCGTAGAAAGTCTGAACGTAATTTGGCGTAGTTTGAGCACCTCTCAAGTATACGAAACGGGCCTTGGTCAATTGCTGAAGAGAAGTATGCACTGGGGTCTGCGGTTGGCCAGTGGCGGCAAACTGGGCACCATGGATATTCGCGGCATGGTGGATAACAGGCCGCTGGAACAATTTCTAATAGCCAACTTAGCTAACAATCACGGCAGAATAGGTGGCATAGCTGACAATTTGCAAGCAGGTGTGCTTCAAGCTTTGGCCATTATCAGCACCAGTTATGCCGATGGTCGGTCAGTGGCTTGGGTAGAATCTAATACAGACAAAATAAACATGGGCAGCCAGGTATCGGCTACGCCCACCCATATTTCTATACAACATATTATGGCGTCAGCGGCTCTGCCGTTATTTTTTCCAGCGGTATCTATTGACGGACAATGGCATGGAGACGGTGGTGTGCGTTTGGCTGCGCCCTTGTCTCCGGCCATGCACTTGGGCGCCAAACGTATTTTGGCGGTGTCGCCTCGAGCGCAGCCGTTGCATTTGCCACCGACAGCGACCAACCAGAGCTATCCATCGCCGGCTCAGGTTGCTGGCGTTATGCTCAATGCCATTTTTCTTGATTTGCTCGACTACGATGCCATTCAAATGGAACGCATTAATGGCTTACTGGCTAATTTGCCCGAGGCCCACTGGGGCGCTTATAGCCCTGTAGATGTCATGGTGCTAAGACCCCAGGAAGACCTCGGTCATGTGGCCAGAGATCATGAAATTGAAATGCCTAAAGCTTTTCGTTTTTTCAAAGGAGGCTTTGCTGGCAAAGATGATCCAAGCGCTGATGCCTTGAGTATGGTCAACTTTGAGCCCGAATATATTGGTCGACTCATAGACCTTGGAGAGCAGGACACTGCCGAGCGCATAGACGAAATTACTGCGTTTCTGCGCGGCAGTTCTGAGTTTATTTCAGCACAAGGAGAGAGCGGGCTATATCAGCCAGAATAATTTTTTTTGCAAGTTTGCTTCGCTATTTGGTAAGGCTAGTTTCTAAAGCTAGCTTTTAAAGCTGGGTTTATAGAGCCGATTTATAGAACTGGGTTATAAAGCTAAATGGCAAAGCGAGGTTGTGCAGCCGGTTGATGTAAGCCAGTTACCTACCTACTTGGGTAGGTAAACTGTTTGTGCAGTTGGCGTAATAAGTAATGGTGCCAGGCCAGTCGGAAAATATGCCGCGTACGCCCACCTGCTGTGCCAGCACATCTAGTACCTCAAGCGTGCGTCCAGGTTTATCCATAATCGGTGCTATGTTCGCATAGAGCCAGTTTTTTGGGTCAACTGGATCGCCAGACTCCATTGTCCATGTGATGATCTCTAGCCCAGCCTGCTTGGCATATTTGGCGTAGTCTGAAGGCTCTAGTGCGCCAGCTTCGTTAAGCTGTATCAGCATTGGCATAGGTGGGCTGATGATATTGATACCTTGAGCCTTAATAGCCTGCATCTCGGCTAGGGTGGTTGTAAAATTCTTTTGCTTGCCGCGAGGGTCTAACCAAACTGTTTGTGGCGCGAACTCGGGATGCGCCCTCAGCCAATATTGCACGTCTCGTATATCAAAAGACTGGGGAAATACTCGGCTAGGGTCTATGCCAAGCTCGGTATATTCTGCGAGCATTTTGTCCGCATAAGCGCGTTGGTCAAATTCTGGCGCAAAGGGCATAGCAACTTCGGCTCTCTTTAGTTCTGGGGTGAACTTTCGTCCCAGTTGATTGATCAGCACAATACTTTCTTTGTGACTGACAACTGTGCCGCAACTCAGTGGTGAATCTACAACGGGGCTTTGCAGCGGCATTAAGTATTCGTCAATGCTGTCGGCCTGTTTATTATGCCTATCGGGTCTGGCGCACAGTGTTTTGAATTCTTTGAGGGTAATGTCGCTGGTGCAGCATTTGGCATTGGCGGGGCTGCCTTTGCTAGCTGGTGTAAAGGGTGTTCTGCAACTCGCTGCTAAGTCGGTTTGGAGAATATTAGTGCTGGTGGCTAAATCGCACTGGGAATGCCTGCACACCAATTCTAGATCTTTGGTAAAGGTGACATCGCATTCAATAACCCCGGCACCCTGGTTGGCTGCGGCAATATAACCCTCGCGGCTGTGTTCTGGATAACCCAGCGGTGCGCCACGGTGGGCGATAGAAAAGTCTGTGGCGTAAAAAGGGCCGCTGCCACAGTTTTGTAATCGGCTCTGTAGTTCACCTTTTGGTAAATCTTTGCTGAGGTCCAATGCCCGAGTGGTTGGGTTGACTGTTCCCACAACGGCGGCAGCATCAGCTTGAGCGCCTGCGCCAACGAGCATAAAAAAGCTCAGGCTCATCATCAGTGATAAGTGCCGAAAGCATGCTCTAGCCAATTGTCGTTTTGGTGCAGACTGATGTTTGCTCATTTTCTAACTGGCCGCAAAGTATTGGCCTACGATAACATGTGGATGCTGTCAAAATGACTATCTCTTTTCGCTGAGATAGTTGGTTTAAAAGGGCACTTTTTTTTTAGAAAGAGACTTATGACAAAGACTTTAGTTTTGCAAAGCGCGCAGCCCCAACGCGCTCAATGGCTGGACACTTGTTTGACCAGTGTTGAGTCGTGGGCAGCACAGGCTAACTATAGCTATCGGTTTATCGGCGATGAACTGTTTGATCAAGTGCCAGATTGGTACATGCGCAAAGTAGCCGGGCGCATGCCCATAGCCTCAGATTTAGGTCGCCTGCTTTGGATCAAAAACCTGTTAGACGAAGGTGAGGCCGATACCGTGGTTTGGCTAGATGCAGATGTGTTGGTGTTTGCGCCGGCGTTATTAAAGATAGCGCCTGTGAGTTCTTGCGTGTTTGGGCAAGAGCTCTGGATTCAAAAAAACTTGTCTAAACGGAGCGCAAAGAGCGGTGAGAAACCACGGCGTCAGAAGGGCAATTGGCAGGCGCGCAAAAACGTTCATAACGCGTTGGCGGCATTTCGCAAAGGCTGCCCGGTACTGCCTTTTTTGATTGAGGTTATTCAGCGCATGATGCGCCGCGTGGACGCAAACTTTATTGCACCGCAAATGATGGGTCCTAAATTACTCACTAACCTACATAACTTGGCAGATTTTGAGCTAATGCCGTCGGTAGGCGCGTTGTCGCCAGAGGTGATTTTAGATCTAGCGGGCAAGTTAGATGGCCGTGAAGAAACGGTCGCGGCAAATTTGCCGGGTGTTAACCGAGGCGCTTTGCAGGCCTTGCTCGCTAAACAAACCGAACCGTTGTTAGCCGCCAACTTATGCACCTCATTACTTGGAGAATTGTCGGCAGACGCTCAGATACAAGAAGAACTGATGATGGCCGCGATAGCAGCGTTGAATGCTCGCCCACAAGGTTTAATGCTCTAAGATTTAGTGCTTTAAGCTTTAGCGGGTGAGAGATTTTACTTGATACCCTTTGCCCCAATACTTTAGGGTTCTGGGTTCGCAAACTGGCCGTATTTAAGGCTAAGTTGAGCAACAGGTTTATTTACAGTAAGGAAAATAAGAATGTCCGATTCAGAACTACAAAATGGTCTTGCCACACTAACTGCAACAATAGGCGTGGCCTCAGAGGCAACAGATTGGTACGAAATTACCCAAGAGCGCGTCAACATGTTTGCTGACGCGACACTAGACCAGCAGTGGATTCACATTGATCCTGAACGCGCAAAAGACGGCCCATTCGGCGCAGCTATTGCACACGGTCAGTTAACGCTGTCTATTATGAGCTTTTTGCCAGGTGGTCAGGGTGTTGGTTTGCCAGCGTTAGACGGCATGAAGTTAGGCATTAACTATGGCTGGAACAAAGTACGCTTTATGTCACCAGTTCAAGTAGGCGCAAAAATCCGTACGCGCGGTAAAGTGATTTCAGTTGAAGAAAAGGGCGGCATGCTTGAAGTAGTTAACGAAATGACTGTAGAGATTGAAGGCACAGAGAAGCCAGCATGTGTTGCTCAAAGTGTATTGCGGGTGGTTTTCTAGGCTATTTTTCAGGCCAATTTTTAGGCTTTTGGAAGCTTAAATTGCATCCGTTGAGAAGCAGTCGCAGGGCTGCTTCTCTAACTCTCTAACTCTCTAACTCTCGGCTTTGCTTAATCCCTTGCCCACCTTTCCCGACCCTCCGCGCCAATTTTTCACGTCACCTCCTTACGCGCAACGCAACCTAGCTGCCTTTCTAATGTTTGTTTTCTATTTGATGTTTTTCTCAGATATTCGATATTTGATTTTCTTAAGTTTGTCTGTTCCGATGAGGGTTGAGGCTTAAATTTGGGGATTGGCAAATGGATATGGGTATTTGTGCGGCGTCGCATATTGGCGACATTGGTTATGTCGTGCGCGCTGAAGAGTTGGGCTTTAGTCACGCGTGGATGGCAGATTCGCAAATGCTTTGGTCGGATTGTTTTGCCACGTTAGCGCTGGTTGCTGATCGCACCTCAAGGATTAATATCGGCACTGGCGTGGCTATTTCCGGCACGCGGCCAGCGCCAGTGAATGCCGCTGGCATTGCAACAATCAACGCGTTGGCACCAGGGCGAACCTTTTTTGGCGTAGGCGCAGGCAACACCGCGCGGCGAGTGATGGGCCTAGCACCGCAAAGAATTGCGGAATTTGAAACCTACCTACAAACCCTCGCGCCATTGCTGCGCGGTGAAGAAGCCATTTACCACCATGACGGCCATGCAATACCTATTCGGCATGTCATGCCGGACAAAGGTTTTGTTAATTTTGAAGACCCAATTCCGCTTTATGTCTCGGGTTTTGGCCCCAAATCTTTGGCTCTGGCGGGTCAGTATGGTCACGGCGCTGTTATGGGGGCGGCATCCTCTGCGGCCGTAACCGCCAGTTGGCATAGCCTCAATGAAGGCGCAAGTAGGGCCAACCGAACCTTGGCCCCCGGCGGCGATTATTACACCACAGCATTGACCACTATGGTGGTGCTAGAACCGGGTGAGGCCGCGGATTCGCCTCGAGTGAAAGCCGAGTGCGGGGCTATGGCCATGGCCAGCGTGCACTATGCCTATGATCAATTTCGCAATTTTGGTCATCAACCACCCAATTTCTTGGCAGAAATTTGGCAGGACTACACCGCATTGTTAGAGACCTACCCGGCGGAGCGGCGGCATCAGCGCATTCATGCAGGCCACAATTGCTGGGTGCTAGAGGAAGAAGAAAGGTTCCTTACGCCCAAGGTTTTGCAGGCCTCAAGTATGATCGGTACCCAAGATCAGCTCATTGAACGGCTGCAGGTGTTGGGCGAGGCAGGCTTGAATCAGGTGATGATTCTGCCAAATTTTGACACGCGTTTTGACGTTATTGAAAAAGTGGCAAAAGACATTATTCCGTATGTATAGAGGCAGGTGGTTAAGCAAAAGAACCCAGTCAATGCGCATAATCTTCTGCAATGATGCCTTAAATCAGGCACTATATTGGCCATGTTTACATATCTAAATCCTGAAATTCGTCAGCGCCTAATCGAGCAAGAAAAACTGGTTCGAGTAAATTCTGAAGGTCAAATCATCGATGTCTCAAGTCCTGAGCATCCGGGTGAGCTGGCCGTTAACGTTATGGGTCCTATCCCCATGCCCATGTCTTTGCCCGGCGTCAATATCACAGTGCAGTGGTACGCGGCAGTGCGTAGTACAGAGCTCCATGGCGTAGAAACCTTGGCCTCGGACCTCATGGCACGAGGCGGACAGCATCTATTTGCCCACCTTGTATCACCCTTGGCAGTGAACAGCGTATTAGTTGTGGGTGAGCCAAAAGAAAATCCATTGGTTCGCGTGCACAGTAATTGCTTAACGGGGGACGTATTCGGTTCCCAGCGTTGCGACTGTGGGCCGCAGTTGGCTGAATCCATTGCGCGCATCAGCGAAGATCCAGCAGGCGGCTATTTAGTCTATATGGCCGGTCACGAAGGCAGAGGAATTGGGTTGTGGGCGAAAGCCGCCACCTATCTTCTGCAAGACGCAGGTGAAGACACTTACGAGGCGAACCGCTCGTTGGGCTTGCCAGATGACTGTCGTGACTTCAGCGATGCAGCAATTTTGCTCAAGCACTTTGTCGGGTTAAAGCCTTTTCGATTGCTGACCAATAATCCGAAGAAGATTGATGACCTTGCGGAGTTCGGTTTGCATGACGTGACCCGTCAGAAACATGTCACAGGCGTTGGCCAATTCAACAAGCGATATTTGCATGCAAAGCAAACTTGGGGTCACGGCTTAGATGATGAGGATTTTCAAACAGAGGACTAGTTCATGAGAAGTTTACTGTTGATCTGGGGTTCTTTAGCTTTACTGGGCTGTCAGCCCTGTCCTCAGAGTACTCAGAGTACTCAGAGTGCTCAGAGTGCTAAGAGTGAACAGCGCGCCCAAAGCGCACACATCGAAAAGCCCAATGCGCTGACAGACGCCGAAGAGCGCCTGCAAACCCAAGCACAAGAACGCCCATCAATTCCCACCCCAGAACTCGCAGCCGGCAACAGCCCTAGCCTCTATATCAATCAAATACAATTTGTTGGCAGCCATAATAGCTATAAGCAGGCAATGCCAGATAGTTTTGTAAAGCAGTTGTTGCAGCTCAACCCCAAAATTTTGAAGAGCCTAGAGTATGAACACGGCCCTGTAGCTGAACAACTGGACCATGGCCTGCGCAAACTCGAATTAGATGTTTTTTACGTCGCAGATGAAAATCAATTTCTTGTAGGCCATGTGCAGCAAATTGATATGAACAGTAACTGCGCCACTTTGCGTATTTGTCTTACGCAGGTCAGCGAGTGGTCAAAAAATAATCCCTCCCACGCGCCCATTTGGATCAGTTTCAACGCCAAAGATGAAGAGATTTTAGGTTTGCCCGACCCGGAGACTTTTACTCCCACCGCCTTCGCCTTAATGGATTCGATCATTGAAGAAGTACTGGGCGACCAACTGATTCGCCCAGTAGAAGTAGCAGGCCTAAATTGGCCGTTACTCAGTGATACAACAGGCAAGTTCATTATGATTTTGGACGAAGGAGGCGTTAAGCGAGATATGTACTACCAGGGCTGGCAGCAGCGCCCAATGTTCACCAGTGCGCCAGAGGGTCATCCGGCAGCAGCGATCATGATTATCAATGATCCAATCAAACAATTCGATGAGATACAACGATTAGTGACAGCTGGTTATATGGTACGCACCAGGGCTGATGCAGACACACAAGAGGCGCGGGACAACGATACAAGGCGCAGAGACGCAGCCTTTGCCAGTGGTGCCCAAGCCATCAGCACAGACTACTATCAACCCGCCACACGCTTTGGCAATGACTATCGGGTGATATTGCCTCAGGCTATACGGTGCAATCCGGTCACTGCACCGGTAGATTGTCGGGTGGCTGGAAGTAATTGATTAGGGCCTAGCTAAAAACACTATGGCTGTTAGACATATCGATCTTTCCCACAGTTTTCGAGTAGTTACAATAATGAGAGGCCGCATACGGCCGTTGGAGGCATACCACCAATACAGCTCTTAATGCGGCTTAATCCTCTACTTAAAACTCAGGTTATAAATGGGGGATTACAATCTCGCATTGCAAAGAACTTAGCGTGAAATCACCCATCCGAAATGCTCCAAAGGCTAAAAATTGACAGATAACGCCGCCATAATTTGCCGACTGAAGCGCAGCGTAAGGCGGTCGAATTGATGGCTTTGTTAGCTCTTATATCGATCCGGGCTAGGATTGTTTTTAATATCATTAATAGCTTCCAAAAGCCTTATAGTTGCATCACCATCAAGCTTTTCATCGGAATACCGAACTTCATACAATCCTTGCAAGTTTGATGGAAGCTTTACCCCATTTTTTACTAATAAAATAAATCGGCGCCCATAAAGTGCCATTGCAGCACCAATTTCTATTAGAACATTTTCGTTTACTAAATTAAATTCGCTTGCTTCTTTATCGATTAGTGTTCTCTCTGCATCAACATGGATAATAGCAGCTCCACAGCTCCTCATATCATCCATAACTTTATCCGGTACAGGCTTAGATACGGATTGTTTCTCTACCGATACAACTGGAATCATCTCACCAAACCCAAGTAATTTTTTTATCGGCTCGATGAAATCTTTATTTTTACCGTGAGTTATAAAAACCTTTCTTGATCTACTATCATCAATACTTGGTTTTGTTTCCTGATCTTTTGTCTCTACAGAATTCGTATTCTCGGTACCTTCTTCGTAATCTTCCTCATCAGGTTCTTCATCTTCTTTAGGTGATACTGCTTTTTCTGCGCCTTGTGCGATGGAGTTCAGGTAAATGTACTTTTTACCCTTGATTGTTTCTATGAACCCCATAGATTCAGCACTTTCTTCAATTCGCTTTCGGACGTCTTCAGCTTGATTATCAGGAACCCCCTTATCAATAAGTACATTCCTAGCAATATCATCGCGAGGAAAAGTATGAGTATCATAATCTTTGAGAAATTCGCCGAATATTCGTGGCTTTAGAAGGGCTTCTTTGCGAGCCGCTAGATCTGCTCCTTCGTCTAGTGGCCTCAATATGGTTCTTGCTAGATCAGTAATCGATATAGAAGAAGACTGTGCGCCCCCTTCAGTTAAACCAAACGCAATGGCAGAACCAGTTATTACTTTCATTTGGCTCCCCTTTGGGTCTAGGTCAATTGCCTTTGCCACATTAAAAGGTGTAGTAGCTTCCCCGGCATATTGCTCCAAAATTGCTTTAGGAATCCTGATCGCTTCGTCTAACGAAGTGCGTGGCACGTCTGATTGTTTTAAGTAACTTCTTTTCTTTCCTGCCATAATTTTATTCCTATTTATAAAAGCAACTGAAAATATTCTTCAAACCCTGTAACTTGGCGAGCTAACATTTGTATTCTGCGCATACGCAACAACATTCAGTGGGATGCGCGTCAATCGGCTGCACCTTTTAAGGCCATTAGTTATAACCAACTAGTGGTCGGGGATACTAGATCCGGCGGATAAGTGGTGCTTTGGTAAACACCAACGGTTTGCCGTGTACGACAGATAGAGGGGTTTACGCAGGCGTCATTATATAAATAGTGGTTATGTCGCTTTGTTTGCTTTGCCATCACTAACTTTATGTGGATTGCCATTGGTGCGTTGATGGGTTTATCTTGAACGCAGGCGCGGCATTCAGTCAAAGAGGGGGTGTTTTTGTCTACCTGATGACCTTGCTGAAAAGTGCTATCGTTTGGCTTATCAGAATAAAGCAGCATGGTCTTTTTCCTCTGTGATAAGGCCTTATGGTGAACTTGGTAGCTGCGGATAATATTCTTACATAGCCTGGGAGGGGTGTATGGACGGTATTCATGATTTAGGTGGCAAGCAGGGTTTCGGCCATGTTGAGCTGGATGCTTCGTCAAAAGAAGGGCAGCATATTCATGGCTTTAACGAGCGTTGGCACGCGGCTGTGTTCACTATTATCAACAGTTTGTTTGCTAACGGCGCTGCGGCGAATACTGATCATTTTCGTCATTCGGTTGAGCGCATTGACCCTATCAATTATTTGAGCGACGGATATTATGGTCGCTGGCTGGGTGGGGCGGAGACTATGTTGGTGGAAGCCGGTCTGCTGACTCAAGATGAAGTGAATAACCGAGTACTAAATAGGGGCTATGAGCTTCGTGAACCTGTAGCCGCTAGGCCCTTGGTGTCACCTGACGTGTTTCCTGGGAAAGAGCGAAATTTTCAGCCTACTGCTCAGCGCCTACCAGCATCAGCCGCCTGCTTTAGTGTGGGTGATAAGGTCATTGCGCGCAGCTTGGGTGGGGCGGGTCATACTCGTCTGCCTAGTTACGTGCGCGATATTCCGGGTGAGATCATCGCTGTTCATGGTGCTTGGGTCTTTCCTGATGCTAATGCACATGGCAAGGGCGAAGACGCTAAACATTTATACACCGTGCGCTATCAAGGCGCAGATTTATGGGGCCCTAGTGCGGAAGCGGGCGTGGTGCTTAACATTGATCTTTTTGAACCCTATTTAAGCGGTGTTTAAGCAGCATTACTTCGGTCTAATGGTTTGGCTGGTGGTTACAAGGCTTGTTTCATTGTCTATCAAAAGGCCACAGAACATGCGGCGGAAAGGGCAGTGAAAAGGCCTTTGAGAGGTCTCGTGAAAGGGCGTACAAAAAGCCTATTTAAAAAATATAGAACTCAGTCTCAGGGGTAACATATGAGTGAAAAATCAGCGGCTATTAGAGCTGAAGCGTTAGAAAGTTTATTAGTTGAGAAGGGCTTATTAGACGCCGCTCGCATTGACGATGTGCTCACTTTATACAACGAGCGGGTGGGGCCTATGAACGGCGCTATGCTGGTGGCTAAGGCTTGGCGAGATGTTGAATTTAGGCAGCAACTGCTGGCCGATGGCACTGCGGCAATTGCGCAATTTGCTTTTGAAGGCGGCCAAGTGGATAAACTGGTTGTGGTGGAAAATACGGCCCAAGTGCATAACGTTGTGGTATGTACGTTGTGCTCTTGTTACCCCTGGGCGGTATTAGGTTTGCCACCCAAGTGGTACAAAGACCCTGCTTACCGGTCTCGTGTTGTGCGTGAGCCCAGAGCGGTGTTAACAGATTTTGGTACGCATTTGCCTGCTGAGCAGGAGGTCCGTGTTTGGGATTCTTCAGCTGAGGTGCGTTACATGGTTTTGCCTGTGCAGCCCAAGGGCTGGGACGCGTTCAGTGAAGATGAGCTGGTCAAAAAGATCACGCGGGACAGCATGATTGGGGTGGAAGTTTTGGCTGAGAGGGCTGGGGAGTAGACTATGAGCAACAGCGTATCCACTGAAATCAGTGAAAGGAGAGAAACCGGTGCCAGCCAAGAGCTGCCGCTGCTGGAAAACTTGCAGCCGCCTATGGCCAATGGTGAGGTGATTTTTGACGCGCCTTGGCAGGGGCGGGTATTTGCCATGGCGGTGGCGTTAAGCGAGCAAGGGGTGTTTGTTTGGGCGGAATTTCAGCAGAGTCTTATTGACGCCATTGGGTTGTTCGATGCTAAAGCTGATGCGTCTGTTGAGGCTGACCAATATCAATATTTTGATCACTTTCAACTGGCGCTTGAGAGTCTGTTGGCGCAAAAGGGCGTTGTGTTGAACGCGGCCCTAAATGAGCGAGAGCAGGCTTTTGCGGATAGACCTCATGGACATGATCATTCTCACGACCACGACCACGACCACGACCACGACCACGACCATTCCCATACTCACGACCACTGATCTATTCGCAGCCTAGGCTGCCGCCACCAGAGCGTCCACACTCTAATACCCACACTACTTGCTCTTACGCAAAATCAGAGCAAAAAAAAGCCCGCGGTTCTCAAGGAACAGCGGGCTTCATCTCTTACTAGTCGTAAGAATCTCTTACATGTTGTAAGGGCTCTTACGTCTCGTAAGCGGCAGTTGCCTACTTATTTACCAACTTATCGTCGATAGCTGTGTAAGGCTGGCCTTCGTACTTACGTACTTCATTACGACCTACTACCATGTGATGCACTTCATCAGGTCCGTCTGCAAGACGCAGAGTACGCTGGCTGGTGTACATACGTGCTAGTGGTGTCCACTGAGATACACCGGTTGCGCCATGAATCTGGATCGCTTGGTCGATGATGGTGCAGACTTTTTCAGGCACCATTGCTTTAATGGCGCTGACATAGTTACGTGCTTCTTTGTTACCCAGGGTATCCATGGCTTTAGCAGCTTGAAGTACCATTAGGCGGCAAGCATCAATTTCGATACGTGCGCGAGAAACTAGCTCGATGTTCTTACCCAACTGGATAATTGGACGACCAAACGCGTGACGTGTGGTTGAACGACGAATCATCAATTCTAATGCGCGTTCTGCTACGCCGATTGAACGCATGCAGTGGTGAATTCTTCCTGGTCCAAGACGAACCTGAGAGATTTCAAAACCACGACCTTCGCCAAGTAGCATGTTCTCTTTAGGAACACGAACGTTGTCAAAGTGAATGTGCATGTGACCGTGTGGTGCGTCGTCATGACCAAATACTTCCATGCCGTCGAGGATGTTTACACCCTTAGCATCGATAGGTACCAAGATTTGCGACTGCTGCTTGTGAGCAGGTGCATCTGGGCTGGTCTTAACCATGGTGATCATGATCTTGCAGCGTGGGTCGCCAGCGCCAGAAATATAGTATTTCTCGCCGTTGATTACCCATTCGTCACCGTCTAGTACTGCTTGAGTACCAATGTTCTTAGCGTCTGAGGAAGGTACGCCTGGCTCAGTCATTGCGAAAGCTGAACGGATTTCGCCATTCAACAAAGGCTTTAACCATTGTTCTTTTTGCTCAGGTGTACCAACGCGTTCTAGTACTTCCATGTTGCCGGTGTCAGGCGCACTACAGTTCAGAGTTTCTGAAGCCAGTGGGCTTTTGCCTAGCTCATTTGCGATAAATGCATAGTCTAGGTTAGAAAGACCTTCGCCTGTGTCTGCATCAGGAAGGAAGAAGTTCCACAAGCCAGAATCTTTGGCTTTTTGCTTTACGGTTTCTAGCAGCTCTAGTTGGCCTTCACCGTAACCCCAATGTTCTTTGCGGCCTTCACCTAAACGAAAATATTCTTCGGTGATTGGATCGACATTCTCTTTAATGTGCTTTTTAACGGCATCTAAGAGTGGTTGAGCCTGTTCCGACATGGTCAGATCAAAAAGATCTGGATTTTCAAGGACAGCTTCTGTCATTTTTATTTCCCCGTGGTTTTCTATATTTCTTCAAAGACTATAACCCAAGAGCTCAATGTATGACATTACAAAGTGCCGCGTGGGCTGTGTGTCTCGGTTTCTTCTAACATTCACATAATATTCACGCTAAAGGTTAGGTTTGGCAGCTCACCTGCGTCTCTTTTAGGCTGCTCTTTTGGCGTCTAATGAGTGCTTTCTTAGCGCCTAACCAGCGCCTAACCAGCGCCTAACCAGCGTCCAGCTCTAAGCTTGGCGAGACGCACTTAGCTTGTCGTCATTTGCCGCCGCCGGCTCTCCTTTTAGCCACATTTGTGCAGCGTTTTTTTGCTGTAAAAAATCTTCAACAATCAGATACAGGCAGGGCACTAATAACAGCGTTATAAAGGTTGCGAACAACACGCCCCAAGCAAGGGAGATCGCCATGGGTAGAAACGGCGCTGTGGCAGGGGTGCTGGTGGACATCAGTGGTATCAGCCCAATAAAGGTGGTCACCGAGGTCAAAATAATCGGCCGAAAGCGGATTGAGGTGGCCTCGAGTATCGCGTCCACCATATGCATGCCTTCACGTCGTTTGCGATTGGCGTAGTCCACTAAAACCAGGGACGCGTTCACCACTACACCGGACAAAGCAACAATGCCAAGGGCAGAGAAAAACATCAGTTGTTCGTTTAACAAAAAATGCCCAACAATGGCGCCCACTGCGCCAAATGGAATAACACTCATAATTACCAATGGCTGCAGATAGCTGCGCAGTGGAATGGCTAGAAGGCCATAAATTACGACGAGTGAAAATAGCGATCCAAGGGCAAGGCCGCCTAACGCCTCGGCTCTTTCTTCTTGTTCGCCACCCAACTCAACATCAATGTTTGGGTAGCGCTTGCGAAACTCTGGTACCAGATCGGTGCGAATTGCCGCGCTGACCTCCTCAGGTGACACAAGGCTTCTGTTTACATCAGCACTGACTACAACCTGACGACGACCATCTTTGCGGTTGATCTTGGAATAGCCGCGACTGACTTCGAAGCGTGCAACAGAATAGAAGGGCACTTGATTGCCATCTGGGGTGCGGATGTACATGTCTTCCAAGTTGCCCAGAGATTTTCGCTCACTTTCTGGAAAGCGCACCATGACTCGAATGTCGTCTTGGCCTCTTTGTACGCGCTGGGCCTCGGAGCCATAAAACGAACTGCGCACTTGCTGAGCTAAGTCGCGCAGAGTTAAGCCAAGGTTGCGTGCTTCAGGTAACAACTCCAGCTGTATTTCTTGTTTACCCGAGCGAAAAGAATCTGCAATGTCGAACACGCCGGTAAAGCGCGTAAGCTGTGCTTTCATATCTTCAGCGGCCCGGCGTAACTCGTCTACGTCGTCGCCGTTGAGCTGATACTCAACCGGTGCTCCGGCAGAGTAGTTGTCGGCGTCGAAACTGAGCTTTACCACGCCTGGAATGCTACCTGCGTATTCGCGCCAACGATTCGCAACAGTTTTTGCGCTGATGTTATTGCGTTCTTTTAAGGGCGCGAGGTCAATAACGATCTCAGCAATATTACTGCGTCCTGCGCTTTGAGGTTCACCCGGTCCGTTTCGGTCAACTTTTTGCCCAACGCTGGTGAGTGCATTTCTTACCAGTGGAGAAGTGAGACCCAACTCCTCGGTCATTTCTAGATTCAGACGTCGGCTTGCCTCCTCTATCTGGCGAGCGACTTTGAGTGTGGTTTCAGCGGCAATGCCTTCGGGCATCTCAATGCCGGCATAGACTCGGTTGCCTTCAACCGCAGGAAAGAAACCAAACACTGCGCGACCACTTGCGATAAGGGCCAGGGCGAGTATGAGAACGCCCAGGCATATGGCAGCGGTGGCATACCGCCAATTAATTGTCTTGCGCACAAATGGCATGTAGTAGTTTTGCGAAAAACGCTCTAGGCCATCTGCTAAACCGCCTTGGAATTTGTTCCACATAATGGCAGCTTTTAGCTTGGGCTCGGTACGGTCTCGGTTAGCTAAGTGGGAAGGCAGAATCAGTTGGGACTCAATAACACTGCAAATCAGCGCAAATATCACCACCCAACCTATAGGTGAGAAGAAATTGGCCATACGGCCTTCAACTAAAATCAGCGGCAAGAAAGCAGCAATGGTAGTTAACACACCAAATATCACGGGTACGCTGACTTCCAAAGTGCCGTCAATGGCCGCATTAATGGGCGACTTACCCATTTGTTCATGACCATAGACGCGCTCGCCGACAACAATGGCGTCGTCAACAACAATGCCTAAGACTAAAATAAATCCCATAACGGTCATGGTGGAAATGGTGATGTCAGTGAAAGGCAGTGCGCCGAGGGTGCCCAGCAGCGCCACCGGAATACCTATTGCCACCCACATGGCGAGCTTAAATTGTAGAAACAGCGCTAGCACAACAAGTACCAACAATAGTCCTCCCCCCGCGTTGCGTGCCAATACAGACATGCGCTCACTGAGCTCTAAGGAGGTGTTAATCCAGACGTCAGTAGACACACCAGGCGGCAGGCTGTCTTGGAAGTTCTCTACCACTTGTTTTGTATCAGCAGCTATTTTGATCAGGTCTTCTTTACCCACTTGAGATACGTTGACCATTACTGCGCGCTGACCATTAAACTCTGCGAGTAAATCGCCTTCTTCAAAGGTGTCGCGGATATTGGCGATTTGATCCAAGGTAACTCGCGTGCCGTCTTTTTGGGTGAGTACCACAACGTCGGCAAACTCATCGCCCCAATAGGCTTGGCCGGTGGTACGGATCAAAATTTCTCCGCCACTGGTTTTAATAGTACCGCCGGGCATATCTAGTGAACTGGCTCGAATGGCATTAGAGACTTGTTCTAAATTTAGGCCGTAAGCGCGGAGGTTTTGTTCTGGTACTTCAATAGAAATTTCATAGGGTCGAATGTATTCAACGCCCACTTGGGAAATACCAGGTACCTGGGCTATTTTGTCTCTGAGTGTTCGAGCAATCTCTTTCAGTTCACGCTCTTCGGTCTCGCCGCTTATTGCAATTTGCACAACTTTACGAGTTAAGGCGAGTTTAGAGACAATTGGTTTTTCAGTTTCCATAGGGAAGCTGTTAATGCTATCAACTAGGCTTTTAATCTCATTCAGAGCTAAAATTTCGTCGGCGTCTTGGATCAGTTCCGCCATAATTGAGCAGATACCTTCGGTAGCAGTAACGTGAATTTTGTCTACGCCTTCTACTCCTTCAATGGCCTCTTCTATGCGAATACAAACGGCTTTTTCTACTTCTACTGGCGCGGCACCAAGGTAGGGCACTTTAATGCTAACTGCCTTAATGTCGAAATTCGGAAACTCTTCTTGGTTAGTTGTCAGTGCGCCAAAGGCGCCACCTAACAGCAGCAGTATCATGAGCAAGTTGGCGGCAACGGGATTGTGGGCGAACCATCTTATGGCTGTTTGCATTTAGGAGCGACTCCCTTCCAAGTCGATATTAATCGGTACTACGCTCATTCCTTCAATGGCCGTTTGCAGAGGCGAGACACAAATGCGCTCTCCTGCTTTAACGCCACTGGCAATAAGCACGTCATCTTGATAAAGGCGCAGTGGCTTGATAGAGCGGAAACGCAACTTATCGTCTGCATCTACTATAAGTATTTGATTGTTGTTACGCAGTGCTGAGCGGGGTAAAACAACAACGTCTTCTGCCGCAAGCCCGTGAATTTCTGCGTTGAGAAATAACCCCACAGATATTGGGTTAAGGGGTTGGTCGTTGGTCACGCGAGCGACTAACTGCACCATGCGGCTAGACACATCAATCTCGGCCTCAGTGCGCACAATTCGGCCTTCCCAAGTTAACGCACGTCCAGCGTACTCAGTGGTTAAAGTCACTTTAGGTTGTAGGTTTGGCTGTAGTGAACCGTTTGGCGACGCAGGTAGGTTTAGATAGGCTAACTGCCGGTCGGCAACGGGTAGTCTGATTTCTACTATGTCATTGGCATATAGAGTACCAATGGTTTGCCCGCGGGAAACAAACTGGCCGATGTCGACACTTTCGGATCTGACAATGCCTGTAAATGGCGCGCGCAGCGTGGTTCTCTTTAAGTTTTCTTCAGCTTGTTCAAAATTGACGGTGGCGTCTTGGAATGCGGCCTGCATCACGCGATAGGTCTTAAGTGCGTTCTCTAACATAGATCTTGAGGTAAGTTTTCTTTCTGCAAGGCTGCGTAAACGGGTGTATTCGAATTTCGCGTGTTCTAATTCAGCCTCAGTTTTACCAAGTGCGGCTTTGGCACGATCACGGTCGTTGCGGTAGTCCAAGTCATCTATTTTTGCCAGCTCTTCGCCTTCCTTAAAATAGCCGCCGCTGACTAAATTGTCAGACATCCAGGTGACTCGCCCAGAAACTTCCGGTATCAGCTGGCTCTCGGTGGAGGGCATTGCGGTGCCTTGGGAATGCACCTTCAACTGCACACCCTGAAATACCGCTTTTGAGACATTAACGCTCACCGGTGTGGGTTGTGCTGCGCTGGGTTCAAGCACCGGCGCTGTGGCCATAAGTGTTGCCGCTCCAAACAGGAAGACTACGACGATTGCTGAAGGAATAATTAGGGTACGCATCATAGTGAGGTGGCCTCCTGGCCGGGTGTGCTTTGGGCTAGGTCGAATGCTGCGGCCATGGTTTCCCGATTGAGTTCTGAGAATGCATCGAAAGCTGCGCGAACTGCGGCAAGGTCTCTTTTTTCTAATGCTAGATCTAGGGTTTTGGCGTTTTGGGCAAAGCGTTGATTGTCCACTTGAGCATAGCCAGCTATGGGCGCCATGCTGGGCGCAAATTGTTCAAATAAGGTGCGCGCAATAATCTGTAGGGGCAGGTTGTGACTACTTTGCAGCATCTTCTGCATAAGCGCGATTCTGGCCAAACTGTGGGCTTCTTTGTTGAGCTCTTGCTTGAAGAAGGCTCTGACGAAGCCGCGTATTTCTTCTATCTCGACATCGCGCCCGGATTTCAGCAGCTGCTCCGCGGCAATAGATACCAGACTGTTGATCACTACTAAGATTTGATCAACTAGATGGCGGTCGGGCAGGACGCCTTGGTTCAACAAATGGCTAATGACATCAAGGCTGGCTTGGTTCGTGTCTTTAACTCTGGCGCCACCAGGTTGCACATCAACAATGCCCAGTTGCTCTAGGCGTTTCATAGCCTCTCTGACCGCGCCTCTATTGGCGTCAAAGCGCGTGGATAAATCTCTTTCTGAAGGCAGGCGTTCGCCCACGCGATAGCGCCCTTGCAGGATATCTTCTGTGAGCGTGTCGGATATTTGGTCGTGCTTTGTTGTCATGGTGTTAGAGCAAGTGCCTTCTATATATTGATCAAATCGCGTAATGCGGCGTACCCATAAAGGGTGCTTCTCGACGATATTTGGTCGGACCATTTTGGTCTGACCAGAAAGGGGCATAATAGCGAGTTTTCGGCATTTCTCAAGAGATTTGTTACGCCGGGTAACAATTCTAGCTCAGCTAAGCGCTATTATGGTGCTGAAAGCAGGGGAGAAGTATTTGCATAGGAAATAGGAAAATCGCTGGCAAGGGTTTTGCGGGCGCTGAGAGGGGGCGGTGCCTTGCTTTTTAGGCTTGCCTCTCCTCTCCTCCTGTTAAAGCGCTGGAGTGCTGGAGTGCTGGAGTGCTGGAGTGCTGGAGTGCTGGAGAAGGCTTTCGTCGACTAAGACTCTACGAAAGCGCGTTCAATCACATAGTGGCCGGGATGCACATTGCGCGCTTCCTCAAAACCGTCTGCCTCAATTACTTCGACAATTTCTTTGAGCATGCTTGGACCGCCGCAAATCATAAAGCGATCATCGGCTACTGTAGGTTTAGGCTGGCCTAAATCTTCAAACAGCTTGCCGCTGCGCATGAGGTCTGTAAGACGCCCAGTATTTTTGTAGTCCTCCCTTGTCACGGTGGGGTAGTAGACCAGTTTTTCACGAATCATCTCGCCCATGAATTCATCGTTGGGCAATTCGTTTTCTATGTAGTCGGCGTAGGCCAGTTCAGATACTTCACGCACCCCGTGAGTGAGAATGACGCGGTCAAATTGATCGTAGATTTCAGGATCTTTGATGATGCTCATAAAAGGCGCAAGACCGGTACCGGTGCTAATCAAATACAAAAAACGCCCAGGTAGCATGTTATCGGGCACTAATGTCCCCGTAGGCTTTTTGCCAACCATTACTTCGTCGCCTACTTTAAGCATTTGCAACTTAGCTGTCAGTGGACCGTCTGGTACTTTAATGCTGAAAAATTCTAGCTCGTGCTCGTGATTTGCGCTGGCAATACTATAAGCGCGCAGTAGGGGCCGGCCTTCCTCGGCGGGCAGTCCGATCATTACAAAGTGACCATTTTTGAATCTGAACGATTGGTCACGAGTTGTACGAAAACTAAATAGAGTGTCGTTCCAATGGTGGACGTGGGTTACACGCTCGGTCATTAGTGCTGCCATGAGATTTTCTTCGCGGTAACTGTCTGGGAAATGTGAGCGCAGAATTTTAGACGAATTAACTAATAAAGCGAGGGTCTATTAGTAACTAGATGGCATATACATAGACGCAAATCTCATTATTGCGCCGTAAATTTGGTTTTTAACCGCAAACATTGCTGGAACTTGCGTTTAGCGGGTGTGATTGGGCTTTAAGGATTTGCCACAAAAGAGTAACCTGCGCGACTGCTGGGAAAGGCAAGCTGTTCACTGGGCATTAGCCGGCACCCTTTAACTACCCTTTGTACTGGAGACTCCTATGAAAGCTGTTGTAAAAACTGATGAATATACTATTTACCCTGTCTCTTATACACATCTCCGAGCCCACGAGACGGACTCCTATCTCG
>CAJXUL010000033.1 GCA_913060615.1 uncultured Gammaproteobacteria bacterium
AGGAGTCCGTCTCGTGGGCTCGGAGATGTGTATAAGAGACAGGGCAAACCTCTTTCGCCATAAAAAGCTACCAGCGCCAAACCCACACCCAAAATAACCAAATGCATAACGTAAAATAGGGCAGCAAAATTAAACGCCTTTTCTGCGTCGCCAACACTGCGGCAGGCTTTAACCCGCTGCCAAGTGCCTTGAGTACTGCCTTGGGCAATGCTTAAACCGATGGCGCCAATGACACCTGCCCAAATGGTATAACGCTTTTCCGGATCGGTATCAAAGTCGAACAACACCAATTTAGCTTGGTCATCTAACAAAATAATTGTCTCGGGCAGCGTGCGCTCCAAACCTAAGAGCATATAGATCAGTGCAAAGCCGGCACCTAACGCAAACAAACCGAAGAGCAAAAAATCCGTCCAAATCACGGTTTTAATGCCCGCAAGCGCACCCCAAAGTACGCTGATCACCATGACAAATAACGCGCACGGTGCCAGCCCCCAGCCACTGATGACATCTAATACCAAGCCCGCTGTGAGTAGTTTCACCCCTGAGTTAATGACATTAAGCAGTAAGCCCAGATACATTGAAAACTCGCCGGTGGCCGGATCTATGCGCCGAGCAATATACTCGTAGCTGGTGGCCAAGCCTTGGCTTTCATAAAATGGCCGCGCCAATAAACGAGCAACCACCACCTTCCCGGCCGCCAAACCTAAGATGACTTGGAAGTAAGTTAAATTGCCGCCTTCAGCAAAAACTGCCGCAGGCACGGAAATAAAGGTTACAGAGCTGACCACGGTGGCAATGATACTTGCCGACACAGCCCACCAAGGCATCGAACCGTCTGCTTGGAAAAAACCTTTGCGGTCCTTTATGTTGCCACTGAGCCTGTGACCCACATAGGTCACAGCCAGCATCACCAATAGAACAACAGCAAAATCAATCGGGTGCAAAGTTTAACTCACTTAGAAATATTGGTAGGAGAAGCAGGCACACTTGGCAGAAACGTCGCAACGAACTTTCTTTGAGTAAAACGACAACCCTCGTCTGCATAAGAATACTCATCAAAGTACTCACCCATGGCGGTAAAATTGGCGACCATACTCGGCCCAGTACTCTTCGCGCCGCCATAAATCAGCGCATAGCTCACGCCCGTGGCAGACGTGGCATCCACTGGCGTGATACGAATATTGGTCATCATGTGGCGCAGGGTCGGCCCATCTTTATTCGCCAAACGCGCAGCAATGGCTTTATGCCCAACAAAGGTTTGATCCATTACCGACAACGAGCCGCCTGCGGTGAACAAAGCGGCAAACTTCTCTGCATTTTCTTGATCGCGGTAAGTTGCATAGTCCAAAACCAGCTCATGACAACTGGCAATCATCTCCGCGTTAGCTTGGATGGCTTGGGCGGATAGAGGCATGCCAAATCCAGCCAAAGCCAACACACAAACAAACCCAAGAGACAACAAATTGTCAAAAGCCAAAATACTCATAACCGAACAATCCGAGTGCCCACATTGCCGCCAGATAACAAATCTACAAAGGCATCTGGCGCCGCAGCTAGTCCATTGACTTCGTCGGTCAAACTGATCATTTCACCACTTTGTAACCAAGTATGAATTTGCTCTCGCGCCATAGAATATTGTTCGGCAAAATCAAAAACCAAAAAACCGCGCATGGTGATGCGATTATTCACCAGTAAGCCTGGAATACCCCTTGGACCTGGCTCAGGCGTATTGGTGTCATATTGCGACACCACACCACAGCAACTGATACGCCCAGCAACGTTCATGCGAAACAACGCAGATCCTAAGATCATGCCGCCAGTATTGTCGAAGTAAACATCAACACCATTTGGTGTTGCTTCTTTTAGACTCTGGCGATAATTCGCGTCTTTGTAATTGACCACGCTACCAAAACCTAATTGCTCTGTGAGTACGCGGCCTTTTTCTTCGCTGCCGCAAACACCAACAGTATGACAGCCAGCAATACGCGCCATTTGCCCCACCATATGGCCAACAGAACCTGCTGCTGCTGAAACCATAACAGTTTCACCGGCCTTCGCTTGGCCCACTTCGTTGAGGCCGAAATAAGCAGTTAATCCGTTGATACCTAACGGGCCTAAGTAATGAATGGGGTCATGGCTGGGGTCGATCTTGGTGACCAACTTAGCATCTTGAGCAGAATAGGCCTGCCAACCTGTGGCCGCTGTTACATGATCGCCCACGCTGAACTCAGGCGCGTTAGACGCCACTACTTCACCCACTCCGGTGCCGTTCATAACCCGTCCGGCTTCTGGCGCGCCCGCGTAACTGGCACTACCCTGAAGCCCCGCACGAGTGCCTGCTGTGATAGCGAAGGCAATAGTTTTAATTAGCACTTGGCCCGGACCGATTTCTGGCATGGCCGATTCAGCCAAACGATAATTGTCTGCAACTAATTTACCTGTAGGCAGGCTGTCTATGAGTATTTGTTGATTTTGCATGTTGAGTTCCTTTTTATGCTGAATAAATATTCAAATTGGTATTTAGTACGTCTGGTGTCCGCGCAATTTAGAAACTGGCAAAACATCAATTATATTTTTGCGCGAAACCAATCTAGGTAACTGCCCATTATTTGCGCAAACTCAGGACGCGCGCTCAAATTGAGCATATGGCTAAAGGCTAACGGATACTTTTGCAAGCCGCCTGCGCTAATGAGTTCATGGCCCTGCGCATGCAGACTGTTCTCAGCATGGCCTTCACGCAAAAACTGAGCAAAATCACAGACAAAAGAAATGTCAGCAATTGACAGTGTGCCGCCGACTAAAAAAACCATCGCTTTGTCTTCAGAGCTTTTCGACGCTGCCTCGGCATTAGTCAACGCATTTGTTAAAGCGGCTTCGATACCGTCCAAATAAAATTCATAAGCGCCAACCATGCGCTGATATGCCTCTGCACTGAGAGACTCGATACCCAGCAAGTACACTTGGGCTTCACGCGCAAAGACTAAGTTAGCATCCAGAAAGCTGTCAATGCGCGAGGCTTCGTAATGGTCACAGCCATACAGCTTGGGTAAGCCGGGCTTGTCTGGCGCTGCACGCACCACGCTGCGCAAAATACTATTGGACTCAAATATACCGACTTGGCCGTCACTACTGAAGCCGGCAGGCACTGTGCCAAACGGGTGGGCCTGGAGAAATTCATCGGTTTTATATAGCGCACCTTTAAAGCCTCTGCGACCCTGACGCGCAGCGGGATTATCTGCTGTCTTTTCTTCGTCGGTTAATAGCCGCGGTTGAGCATCCCACAACCAATTGCCAAGCTGGGCAGGCTTATCACCAGTCACCACCACATCTACTTCAAGTAACTTTGCGGCAATCAATGATTTCCACACCCGAGGGTTGGGCAAATAAGAAAATATTTTAAGTACTGTTTCGCTCACCGACTTATCCCCATACAACTCCTTGGCCCCCATCAACCTTCATGCATCTTTATGAACACTCATGAACACGCCACCTTAATTACACCATCCCCGCAAAGGCTTACCGAGAACAGAACATTCGTTATAGCCCTGGAATGTGGTAGCTGCACCTGAGTTTAGGCTACCCACAGCAAAACCTCATCTTGATTTGGCAGATAATCCGGCGATACTCGAAGTCTGAGTTTTTTGTCCTAGTTTTTTGCTTTAGTTTGAGGAGACTGCAATGCAATTGCTTAATCGAATAATTGGCTTTACGGCGCTATTTGTCGCTGGATGCGGTGAGCCCGCATCTCAAACGGTGAAAACGCAATCCGGTCCCGTTCAAGGTGTCACTAACGAGGGCGTCGCTATTTTCCGCGGCATTCCCTACGCGACGCCACCATTTAACTATGGGATGTTGGATCAAATTGCTGCATTACAATGGGTCCAAGCAAACATTGAAAAATTTGGCGGCGATGCAAATAACGTCACTATCTTCGGCGAATCAGCTGGGGGCCACTCGGTGGGCCAACTTATGGCCTCGCCTTTAGCCAGGGGTTTATTCCACAAAGCCATTGCCCAGAGTGGCACAGGTTTTCAGCAATTCCAAACAACAGACCAGAATAATGAAACCATCAGTGGTTTTAACGCGGGTCGTAGCGTGGCCGCCATGGTTGACGTCAGCGGCAGCGACGAGATAACACAACTACGCGCCATGAGTGTAGAGGCACTGGCAGAAGCCGCTACAGATTTAGAGATAAGCAGCACCTTCCACCCACAAGTTGATGGTTACGTATTACCTAAGCCAACCTCGCAGATATTTGCTTTGGGCGAGCAGGCTCCGGTTCCGCTGATGCTTGGCAGTAATGCAGACGAAGGCTCAGTACTTTATTACATGGGCTTAACCCCAGTAGATGGCAGCACTATCACTGGCCCCGAAACAGTCAAACAATGGGACAACTTGCTGCTAAATGAATTTGGCGATCAAGCCAATGCGCTGAGTATTCATTACGCAATTGATGGCGACAGCGACGTTGTTAAGGACGCTGAACAACTTATGGGCGACAGTTGGTTTGGCAGACATGCCTACTTTATGGCCCAGCGTCATAGTACGGCAGGGCACCCCACCTTTATGTATTTCTTTGAGCGACGCTCCGCATCTCCTGATGAGACCATTGGCGCCACTCACGCCTTCGAAATATTTCCCGTATTCGGCAGTACCCTACCGCTCTGGCCTACAGACGAACGAGACGAGATACTGTCCAATGAAATGCAATCTTACTGGAGTAACTTTGCAAAAGCGGGCGACCCGAATAATGACCGCGCGCCTGCCTGGCAATCTTTCAGCCTACTACAACCCACAGAGATGGCGCTGCGCCATGAAAAGAGCTACAGCCGCCCAGTTGCAAGGATGGATCGTTACGAGGCAATGAACGGGCAACTTCTGCGCAGAGAAAAACGCGCGTTAGAATTATCTGAATAATAGGCGCCTATGGCCTGAATCATGTTATTCAGGCCTTGTGCAGCCGAAGGTAGGGCTATCTCTAGGACAGTCTTGCGCAAAGGTTTTGGTAGAAGGCTTTGTCGTCTAACCAATGCGTTGCGCAGCGCACCAAATGGCCCTGCTCATCTATAAGCGTTTTGCCATCGTCTGTAACCAGCACATGCAGATCCTCCATACCTACACCCTCTTCGGAGAACGCGAGATAGACTGCAACACAGTCGTAGAGAATAGAAGACTGCTCTTCTGGGTTCATGCTCTTAACTAAATCTACCATCACAGGCCAGTCTAAAGCGGCTTTGAACCAGTTGTGATGGTTTTGTAAGACCGCCTGAGTGAGCCGGCTTTTGCTGGCTGCAACCTGCTTATATTGATCGTCCTTTAACGCAGCCATTCCGCAAGTATCTAGTGGTGTAATAGTTTTTGACCAAGACGCTGCGAAAACTTTCTGACAGGCAGGTGCGTCCTGAACCACATTAAATTCGCGCATGGCTTTCGCAAGGCCCACGTAACCCACACGCAAACTGCCATGCATGCCCACGAACTTGGCATTTTCAACAATGGCAGGGGCGTGATCTAAAGCAGCGGCTACGTTGGTTAAAGGGCCAATAGCTATCAGTGTCACGGCCTCTTCACTGGTCAATATCGTATCCGCGATTGCGCTTATACCGTCGGCATGAACTAGGCCTGGATAATCTGCCAGCTGATAGTCACCCAACCATTCACTGTGGGTTTTTAGCGAGGCTTCTCCCGCCAGCCCAATTCCTATTGGAATGTCAGTACGCCCTGCTACTTCCAACATTTTGGCAACTAATGCGGCCCTATAGGTGGTGTCGCCGGTACAAGTGGTGATCAGTTTTACTTCTAACTCTGGGCATTGAAGCAGATACGCTAACGCCCAAACATCATCTACATCTAAGCCAATGTCTGTGTCCAAAATAACGGGTATCGGCATAATAGTTTCTGCTATATAAATGTTAAAAACAGTTAACGACTCGCAGCAATAGCCGCAATAAAACTAGGCCCGATGCCACAGCAACCGCCTAAGACAGTGGCGCCCATGGCTCGCCAACGATCTACATACTGCATAAATTCGTCAACGGTCATTTCAATGTACTCGGTGCCGATCTCGTTGTCTAACGTCCAACCCGGCGGTATGTGATAGCGATTTGGATAAGCGCCTACCGGCTTATCGGTGAGTTTAACGATTTGTTCAATAGCAACTGAAATCGCCTCGGGTGCTGTGCAGTTAAACAAATAGGCGTCTGGGCTATAAGAGGCAACTGCCGCCATAGCCTCTTCTATACTCTCGCCGCTGCGTAAACCACCACCGGGGGTTTCATCTAACGTCCAAGCAATCCAAACAGGCTTTTCTGCGTCCACAGCTCTAGCCGCTTTCGCCGCATTTGCAGCCTCTCTTGCACAAGACATGGTTTCGCACAAATAGAGGTCTACTGAGGGCTTAAGTACGGTGACTAAGTTTTTATAAACTTCGAACCCTTCGGCATCGAGTGGCACTAAGTCATGACGGTAGCTTTCACTCAAGGGTGGCAGGCAGCCGGCCACTTCAACTTTACTACTTGCAGCATCAGCCGCCGTACGTGCCATCTTTGCGGCAACATCTGTTAAGTCTTCGTAACGCTCCGACATGCCAGCTTTGGCCAGATAGCTTGGAATAGTTGAATACGAATTGGTCGTAATGATCTCGGCACCCGCCTTGATGTAGTCACTGTGGACTTCCATGACCGCATCTGGTGAATCGAGCAATGCCCGCGCAGACCATAAACCGTTTGAGGGCATTATGCCTCGGGCGATAAGTTCTCCGCCCATACCGCCATCCAATACTTTGAGTTCTTTTTGCATATTCTGTTGTCTGTTGTTTAGCTTTGTTGGTTGATCAATTCTATTTATGGACTAAGCCAGAAAAGGGGCGCCCGAACACGTCCCAATAATTGTACTAAGCACTTTTTGCGACTCGCTACACCAGCGCAATGAGCACCTTTATTGACCAATCGAGGGCGAACTTTTAGTCAACCGCGAATAATAAAATACCGGCAACTTAACAGCAAAACTGACGTCACTGTCACCCATAAATAATGGCCGTACTATATGCTTCTGCAACCCGGTGTCTACGCGTCTGAACATGAATTATGTACAACCTTCATTGCATAATTTTCTGTCAGCTATGCTAATAATTTCGGTGGCGAGCAGGATTTGCAGCACAAGACAAAGCGGCGCGGCCCAGAGCAGGCTATGATTAAGTCACTACGGGACTTAGCGCAGCGCAAGCGGCTATAAGAACGCCTACAAAACTACATAGGCAAATCTGCATAATTGAGAGAGGTGAAAATGGCTTTAGTACGCTATGTAACGGAAATGGGCATGGGCACCGATGTCCACGGCGGCGATTATACAAAAGCTGCCAAACGCGCAGTGTCTGACGCCATTAGACACTCTAGCCTAAATTTTTTTCGCGCATTAAATAAATCACCCGACGACATGCGCATCACGGTGCGTATTGGCGCTGCCGAGCCTGACAGCATTGACAAGGAAGCCGTAGCCGCGCAGCTGCCTTACGGCAAGATCACCGTAGAAGCCGTGCTAGGCGGATTGAATGTACCGGCTGATCAAGGCAGCGACCTTATGGTTATTGCCAACGCCGCTGTCATTGTTTGCTTTGAAGAGTAAGAGGATAAGAAAAATAATTTGCGCTAGTCGGTTTGCTCAAATTTCTACATATAAATTTAAAACACATCGAAGATTCGAGAATATTTGATCGCCAGCTCTCTGCGCTTTTCTATCGGGCCAACTACGCTTTCATCATCTAACTCGTTATAAACCAAATACAAACCAGAGTTAGCTGACTGAAGCCAAGAGAATCTTATATTGGAGGCAACCAAATCGGATCTGTCGTCGTACTGAAGCAATACCTGCAAAAGAATTTTTGGCGTGAAGGAATAAGACATTCTCAACCTCGCCACATTCACTTCAAAAGCACCATTATTCACCGGCAGGTCTATGTTGTTGTTGCTCCACGTTAGATTGCTGGTAAAGGCATCGCCAAATCGATAGCGAATATTGGCTTCTAGCGCATTGCGATCACCACCATAGAATCCACCTATTCTTGAAGTCAACGACACGCTTATGGGTTTACGTCGATCACTAATAAGGACCGTTTGCGCTTCAGTATGATCGTACTCGCCAACACCGACAAAGGTTCCTGAATTAATTTCAAACGGATCTAGCACACCTTCATGAGTGAAATTCAAGCCTGTATGAATCTCCCAGCCGTTATGCCATTCCCAATGATTGTCTACATGCAAAAACCCCGACTCGTAAAAACCGTCATCGTCTCGGTACCCGCGATAAAATATATGCGGGCGCAGTTCAAACAAGCCAAGAAAGTCTTTGGGGCGGCGACGGTGAAATAGAGATGTGCTGATTTTTTCGTAGTTAGTACGACGCAGAAAACCTACTTCAGGATTAAAATTATTTTCTACTTTTGAGTAAGCAAACTGATTAGTCCAAGACTCTGAGCTATAGACAATTTTGGCTAAGCCCGCCATATCTTCACCGCGTAGTGTAGGCGTATCAGTTTTAGCGATGTAACCGGAGAGTGTGACTTTCTCGTTCACTCCCAATTGCCCATCTATTGCAAAGGTGCGATTTACATCGCCGGTCAATTCATCGTCTTTGTTTATCACTAACCCACCCAGAGAGGTGCGATCACCAAATTCTTGACTCACCCGGGCTAAACTGTAGCTGGCTTCACCTAAACCATCTTCGTTTTCGCTAGTGGTCATATGCAACAGACCAAGATTAGTTGCAGCGCCCGCTTTCCCCGAAAGCCGCAACCCTGCATCAATGGGTACCGGCGCTCCGTCCTCGTCTATACCAATGCGGCGACTAAAAAATAGTTCAACGTCGCCGCGATCTCCCACAGAAAATTGCCCAGCGTTCTCCAAAAAGAACGGGCGTTTTTCAGGCAAAAATATCGAGAAGCGGTCTAAATTGACCTGCACTTCATCCACTTCTACTTGAGCAAAATCTGTGTTGTAAGTGAGGTCTAACGTTAGGCTTGGGGTAACGGAATATTTAAAGTCAAAACCCACGGCTGTTTCATCGTGGGTTCCTGGCACCGCATCACCGCCCCTTGTTGCTTGAGCCAATACGTACGGGGTAAATTTTAGGTTGCGCTGCTTGGGTGCATGCAGGCCGATCAAAGTACCCGCTTGAGAAACACGGAACAAATTGTACTGCCGTTCCAAAGGCGACCAATAAGCTACTTCATCAGTTCGGCCAATATTACGCTGAAAATTAATCCCCCAATCTTGGACCTCGGCGGAACTATAGCGCAGGGACTTAAAGGGAATTGCAAATTCTGCACTCCAACCAAATTCACCCACCTTAGTCGCCACTTCCCAAGTAGCGTCCCAGTTCTTGTTGAAGCCACCACCGCCGTCTCGTGAACCTTCCTTGGTTACTTGACCATCGTATTGAGCGCCGCCGGGCGTGGTACCAAATACAAAGCCATTCTGCCGGTCTTGGAATCCATCAATGATAAATCGAAAGCTATCAATATTTCTTAAACTGGCGTCTCGCCGGGCATCGGAGATGATCAGAGTTTCAGGATCGTCATCTAAGCAGACTACCGCCAGATAAAACGTATCCTCGCTATAACCGATATAGACACGGGTTTTTTGACTTGCCGGCTGGCCTTGTTGAGGACGGACCTGAACAAACCCTGTGGCAGGCGCTTGGGCCTGCCAAACGTCGTCGGACAAAACTTCGCCATCTACTACTGGGCTTTGCAGCAAAGGTTGCGCGGTAAGGCTGGGCGATTTCGCGTCAACAGATTGCGCGTTCGCAAGGCCGGTTATCAGGACCAATACTGTCTGTAAAAGCAAACGCCGAACGAGGCTCTTCAAAAAACGATCCTTTTTATAGTTGTAGTGTGGTTACGGGGTCGATACGGATATGCTACATGCGCCTAAAGGCACTAAGCCGTTAATCAAGCAAAGCATTCAAAGTGGTGTGACCACACCGTTTGGTATGCCCAAGGCTATGCTAAATTATTTTCAGCATAGCCCAAGCATAGAACTACCTAATGGCAGCATTTTTACTATAGACGAGTAACGCGGACTGGAAGACTGGTGTAGCCTTTGACGAAAGACGAGAAAGTACGCTCAACTTCACCCACGACTTCTATCGTCTCAAAACGCTTCATAATTTCTTCCCAAAGTACTCGCAGTTGCATCTCAGCAAGGCGATTACCCATGCAGCGATGAATGCCAAAACCAAAGGACAAGTGCTGACGAGCATTCTTACGATCAATAATGAGCTCTTCGCCGCGCTCGAAGAAATCCTCGTCTCGGTTACCAGACACGTACCACATCAGCATTTGATCGCCTGCCTTAATCTGCTTACCACCTACGTCACAATCGTTGTTAGCAGTACGGCGCATATAGGCTAAAGGTGTTTGCCAGCGAATGATCTCGGCAACCATATTAGGAATAAGGTCATGATTTGCTTTGAGCTTCTCATACTCAACTGGGAATTCATTCAGCGCCAGCACGCCACCGGTCATAGAATTACGCGTGGTGTCATTGCCACCAACAATCAACAAAATAAGATTGCCTAAAAACTCTAAAGGTTCCATGTCTTTGGTGTCTTTACCGTTTGCAAGCATGGAGACAAAGTCGTCAGTAGGATTTGCTTTACGCTCTTCCCAGATGCGCGTGAAGTAAACTAAGCACTCAATGAGTTCTTCGCGGCGCTGCTCTTCTGTGTCAATTACGCCGCCACCGGGTACGGCTGTAGCCACATCTGACCAGCGCGTTAACTTGGCACGTTCTTCAAATGGGAAGTCGAACAAAGTGGCCAGCATTTGCGTAGTCAGTTCAATGGAGACTTTATCTACCCAGTTAAAGGTTTCACCTTCAGGCAGAGAATCTAAAACATTACCGGTACGCTCCCGGATCAAGCTTTCCATTGCCGCCAAGTTCCTTGTAGAAACTACCGGCGCAACAGTCTTGCGCTGTACATCGTGCTTTGGCTGATCCATTGCAATGAACAGGCTGATGTCCAAAGCACCGTCGGGCAAAGGCTGATCTATTGGAAACCCTAGAGTAATGCCTTGTGCGCTAGAAAAGTTGACGTGGTCAGAGTCTACTGCCTTGATTTCTTCATAGCGGGTTAAAGACCAATATCTACCGGCTACTTCGGTTTCGTTGAAATGTACCGGGTCATCGCGGCGCAGACGCTCAAAATACTCGAGCATACGGTTTTCGGCGAAAAGCCTGTTCCATACCGGGTTTATGTCTTCTAGTGGCAAGTCATTGGCGGCAGGAATATCGCCGCGCACTGTGTCTTGTTCAGATCCTGGGCGAACGTAACTAGGCGGTGTATCTGTTGCCAGTGACTCTTCTAAACTCGATTTAGTATCAATTGCTTCACTCATTAGTATCTCCCTTCTAATAGACCCCAAAACATACATGAGTTCTGGCTTTCTTGCGATGCCCGACCCTCGTTTTAGTATTATTTCGCTGCCAAATTTTGACTGAATATCGCCACCAGCGTGGCGTGATTTAAGAAAATAAAACCTAAATGCAAATAATTATCATTTAGTTGTTGATAATGATTCTCATTTAGATAAACTGCCTGCATTGAACATCAACAACATAGAATAAGAACTCATGAAAAGTAAAATAACCGCAAAAACAGCCGCTTTTAGACTCGCTCCACTGCTAGTGGCCAGCGTTATTACCCCAACTATTAATCACGCAGACGACAGCAGCCTGTTTATTGAAGAAGTCACTATAATTGGCGAGAAGGTCACCGGCGATCAAGTCAGCGGCAGCGCCCACTACATAGGTGCAGTTGAACTAGAACAACAAGGTTACTCAGATATTCAGCGCACCATACGCCAGGTTCCGGGCGTATCTGTGCAGATAGAGGACGGTTATGGACTGCGCCCCAATCTTAGTATTCGAGGCGTAGCTACAGAGCGCAGTGGCCGAATCACCCTACTTGAAGATAATGTTCTCATTGCACCCGCGCCTTACTCAGCGCCAAGTGCCTACTACTTTCCAACCTTTGGGCGCATGAGTGCGGTAGAGGTTCTGAAAGGCCCAGCAGCCATTACGCAGGGCCCCTACACCATTGGCGGCGCCATCAATATGATTTCCACGCCAATTCCCAATGAGGCTTCGGGCGCACTGAATATTGAGGCAGGTGAAAATTCTACCTACCGGTTACACGGCTATTACGGCGCAAAACTAGAGAACGGCCTAGCTTACTTGGTAGAAACCCATCAATGGCAATCGGACGGCTTTCAGTCCATTGACCGAGGTGGCGACAGTGGTTTGGACATAGCCGATTACATGCTCAAATTCAGCTATGCCCCCACGGGCTCGGACCATGCGGTGGAATTCAAATATCAAAAGGCTAAGCAAGATTCTGATCAAAGCTACTTGGGCTTAACTGATGCGGACTTCAACGCTCAAGCGCTGCGCCGCTACGGCATCTCTAGATTGGACAACATCGAAACAGATCACGACCAAGTTATTTTGCGTTATCGCTGGCAGGCAACAGAAGATTTGTCTGTTTCGGCCACCTACTACAACAATGAACATGAGCGCGATTGGTACAAAACTGAAGGTATCGATTTCGATGGCAGCAGCGATGCGCAATCTTTCTCGCGCACCAGTTGGTCCAAGGTCATTACAGCAATCAACTTGGGCGAAGATTTAAACGACTTTACCCCAGCTCAAATGAGCCAGATATTAGACGGCACTTTAGACACCGCCGCTGGTAGCATCCAACTTCGTTCAAACGCAAGAGCGTATTTCTCTAGAGGCGTACAACTGAACGTGGAATGGTCAACTAGCCTGGGCGAAACACAACATGACATCTCCTTTGGCTTGCGCGTGCATGAAGACGAAGAAGACCGTTTACAAAGAAACAGTACCTTTAGCCAACAAAGCGGCGCGCTGGTATTGGACGATCTTGGCCTACTAGGCAACGCAGGCAATCGCGTGCAATCTGCTGAAGCGTTAGCACTACATGTGTACGATCGCATTGAGTTTGGTCGTTGGGTGATCAGCCCTGGACTACGCTACGAAGATATTGACCAACAGCGGCAGCGCTGGGAAACCCGCTCAAGCCGTACCAATACGCCTGCTGTGAGAACTGACGCGAGCTTGCGCGACCAACGCCAAAACAAAACCCAAGTTTGGCTACCGGGTATTGGCGCGAGCTATCAGCTCTCAGACAGCAATGTGGTTTTTGCTGGCGCGCACAAAGGCTTCACCGCACCAACTAATGCACCTGATGTGAAAGAAGAAACCGCCATCAACTACGAACTTGGACTACGGCATTCGGGCGCTTTATATGCAGAAGCCACGCTTTTCCTCAGCGACTACGACAATTTATTAGGACAGTGCACCGCTTCATCTGGCTCAAACTGCGTTATTGGCGATGCTTTTAATGGCGAAGCCGCAACGGTTAAGGGTTTAGAACTGCTTGTTTCAAAAGATCTGTTTTCCTCCGAAACAATCAAATTCCCAGCAAGCCTGACCTATACTTACATCGACAGCCAGTTCGATACCGACATTGCCAACACCGACTTCTTTGGGTCTGTGAGCGCGGGCGACCCAATTCCATATATACCAGAACATCAAGCAAACTTGTCAGTAGGGACACTTTGGAGTGACTGGTCTGTATATGTAACGGCCAGCTACGTTGATGCAGTGTGTGTGAGAGCCTCTTGCGGAGATTTCGAAAAAACCGATGCTTCAACAACAGTGGACCTTGCCGGTCATTACCAAATTAACGAAACAACTTCTGTTTCGCTGAAATTGGAAAACGCAACTGACAACGAAGACATCCTAGGCCGACAGCCTTATGGTGCGCGACCAAACAAGTCAAGAACAGCGTCAGTAGGATTTAGAATAGAACTATAAGAAGATGCACCCCTAAGAAATGCCTCGATCTGGATCCACTAGATCGGGGCGACCCTGCCTTCAACCCCAGCCTAATTTCCGCACCAACACCCTTTCCTACTCATAAGTCCCGATAAATGTAGCCTTGTGCTTCAAGACTTCGACATGGGCTGAAAGTTCGGGGAATGCAGAGCCAAGCATCATCTTTAAATAAACACTGCGGTAGTCTTTAGCCCACCTTTATCAGATCAATACTCTAGTTTTTGCCGCGCAACTCTAAGACCAAATCTTTGGGCGTAGTCTCTGGCAAAGCAAGCACATCAACAGCGCCGGCAAAACGTTCATCGATAGCATTAGATATTTCATCGAACCGTCCCACAGCAGAAAATGCGTGGACCACATCATCCGAAATCTCTTGGGTCATTTCTGCCCATTGGCCTTTCTTCGACATATCGTTGAGCTTGCGGCCTAAGTCTTCCCAACCGTGGGATTCAAATACAGGCCAATACGAGGGGGTTGAGCCATAAAATCCAACCCGCATGCGCACCCATTCGAACATCTTGCTGACCGCCTCATCATCTGCGCCAGTAACCACAAACCCACCACCGGAAATTTCAAAGTTATGACGAGGCTTGCCTTTGTTATCCAAGCCTTTCTCTAGTCGCGGCATGATCACCTCGTCCAGATACTTGCGGGTACAAAACGCATGCAGCATGACGCCATCGCATTCCTCCGCTGCAACTTTCATCATAGCTGGGCCAACTGCTGCAATCTGAATTTTCGGTACATCGCAGGTTAACGGGTACGGCGTAAAATTGGGTGTCATTAAACTAAATTGGTAGTGCTCGCCTTGATAATCAAGTTTAGTGCCATTCGCCCAACAGTCCCAAATAGCGCGCACAGATTGCACGTACTCGCGCATACGTGGCGCCGGCGCACTCCACGGCACACTGAAGCGGCGCAAATTGTGACCCTTCACTTGGCTGCCTATCCCTAACGTAAAGCGACCGTTACTGGCCCGCTGCAAATCCCAAGATTGATTGGCGGCAACCATTGGGCTGCGCGCAAAGGCGATGGCTATATTGGTGCGAATCTCAAGATCGTCAGTTTGGGTCGCCGCTACAGCTAAAGGTAGAAATGCGTCCTGACGATTTTCTTGGGTAGAAATACCACTAAAGCCATTGTCTTGGGCTGCTTTCGCAGCTAAGCCCACTTGCCGCAAATCGTGAGCAGGCACGCCTGTATTAATTTTCATACCCTTCGCTTCCTATTTTGCCAAATCAAATGCACACAACCGATCTGCAGGTGCCGCAACCAAATTTAGGCCTGCTGTTTTTCTCGTGCTCGCTTAAATCCAGGGCGCTGGATAAGCGCCTCTAAATAACGTTTGCAGTTAGGCTTATAACGCGCGTCTAAACCCAGTGATACACCAAGGAAAAGCGCATAACCCACAGCTATGTCGGCAATGGTGAATTTGTCCGCGACCAAGAAATCTTTACCTTCTAACGCCGCTTCCACTGCACGCAACCGCGACCAATACCAAATGGAATAGTCTTCTACCACCTGGGGAATGCGTCGTTCTTCTGGCTCTAGGCGGGTGTAACGCAACACCAATGTCTGGGGGAATGTCAGGGTAGCATCACTACGATACAACCAATTCAGGTATTCACCATATTCTGGCTCATCTACAGTGACAGACAGCGGCGTGGGACCATATTTATCAGCCAAATATTGGCAGATGCCAGATGACTCGGTCATAACCATTTCACCGTCAGTAAAAGTCGGCACTGTACCCATTGGATTCAGATCTAGGTAGCCCGGGTAGGTGGCACGAGGCGGGAACTCCATATTGATCAGTTCATAATCCAAACCTAGTTCTTCTAATGCCCATAAGGGTCTTAACGAGCGCGAATCGCTGCAATGATATAGCTTCATATTTGTTCTCTACTTCTTCTATGATTTTTTCTATCGAATTTTGAGTTGCGCGCGGTCTAGCAGCGCTCGCTAGCCTACCGCATCTAATAAGAGGGGCCCCAACAGCGCTCGGTGATAGGCCGCATCGCCAAACTGATACTGACACCACAATGCGCGACGTAGAAATAACTGGGCGTCGCAATCGTAGGTGAAGCCAAAACCACCGTGAAATTGCACCGCACGGTCCCCAGCAAATGCAAAGGCTTCGCTGCCTTGAGCTTTGGCCATACGAATGGCTGACTCAATGGCGTTGGCGTCTTCACCAGCCAACAACGTTGCTGCGTGATAAAGGTGAGAGCGACATGCCTCCATAGATAACAGAATCTGTACAGAGGGATGCTTTAAAGACTGATAGCTACCAATGTATTGATCAAATTGTTTACGGGTTGTCAGGTAATCCACTATGACGTGCAAAACCCCTGCTAGACCACCCGCCATTTCAGCGGTCAATAACAATAATGCTGCCTGCTCTATGCTTGCGAAATCTGCGCCATGGAGTATCTGTTCCGTGGGCACAGTTACCCCTTTTAGATCCAGGGTATAACTGCGGCGAGTTTCATCAATAACAGTTTCTCGTGTCAGGGCATTGGCCGGCAGCTGATCTGCCTGCACCAGTACCAATCTAGGCGCACCGCCGATTATGGCCGAAACAATAAATAACTCTGCTTTGGGCGCATCTAGCACAAAGCACTTTTTGCCAGACAAGGACACTGCATCCCCAGAGATTACGCCCTGGCTTTGAATTTCCTGCAAACGCCAGTTACCGTCCTCTTCAGTCAGCGCCATGCTTGCAACCGCGCCTGCGGCAATTTTTGGTAGCCAATGATTCTTCTGCGCCTCACTGCCTGAAACCACCAAGGCATTCGCCGCAAGCACGGTGGGTACGTAAGGAGAACCCATAAGGTGTCGACCCATACTTTCAACAATAGGGACAACGTCTGCCAAGCTTAAGCCCAAACCGCCATACTGCTCTGGAATGGTAATGCCAAGCCAACCTAGGTCGGCCATTTCAGCCCAAGTAGCGGCATCTATACTGTCATCCAGCTCAATTTGCCGACGTACACCGTCTAAGGGCGAATTTTTTCGACAAAAATCTACTGCGGTTTCTAACAGCATGGTTTGTTCTTCAGTGAACTCTATAGTCGCCATGTGATTTTCCTCTTTAACCTTTGGGCAGGCCAAGCACACGCTCGCCAATAATGTTGTGTTGAATCTGCGTAGTACCACCACCAATGGTTCCTGAGAACGCATTCAGATAGGAGCGCTGCCACATACCGCCGTCAACGGCGTCTTTACTCACGTAACGAGCTCCATTAGCGCCTTGTAGCGAGATGGCAAACTGGCACATACGCCGCTTAAGTTCCGTGGCACGCAGCTTACTGGACATGCTGATAGCTGTGGGCCAGTCGGTCGCAAGTGCAGGCACCTTAGCTCGAGCTGCCATTAACAAATTGTTTTTCGACTCTGTAATTAGGTCCACTAACTCATTGCGTACATGAGCATCTTCAATAGCGGGCCGGCCATTGCGCTTGGCTCTACGAGCCAACTCAACGATATCGTCTACGGTTAAATCCATCATAGACAGACCGCCAGCCTGGCCGCCTGCTGCACCGCGCTCAAAGGTTAGGGTAGCCATAGCCACCTTCCAGCCCTCGCCTTCGTTGCCCATCATGGACGATGCAGGAATGCGCGCGTCATTGAAAAACGTTTGGCAAAAACCATATTCGCCGGTTAGTTTTTTGATCGGTCGGGGTTCAATGCCTTCTGCCTGCATGGGCGCTAAGAAGAAACTTAAACCCGCGTACTTGCTGCCGCCTTCCTGAGAAGTTCTTGCCAGTAAAATCATGTACTTGGCATAACTGCCTAGGCTGGTCCAAATTTTAGAGCCGTTAACAACGTATTCGTCGCCGTCTTTGACCGCCTTGCACTGAGCGCTGCCCAAATCTGAACCATGATCAGGCTCAGAGAAACCTTGGCACCACATGTCTTCGGCACTGAGAATACCTTTGATATATTTGGCTTTGTCCGCGTCGGAACCCATCATTAAGATCAGCGGTCCGGCCCAGTTCAAACCAATGGTGTTAGGTAAAAACGGTACGCGATGCTTAGCCATAGCCTTTGTTGCAATGTCTTGGAACACTTGATCGAGGCCACCGCCGCCATATTCCTTCGGCCACGCCATACCCACATAACCGTTTTCATAAACCTTGTTCTGCCAGTCACGTAAAAATTCAAACTGACTGTCAGTGCCCACTTCCATAAAGGTCTCTGGTAAAATAAATCCGGGATTAGCCGGCTTATTTTCCAAGAACCAACGATCTGCTTGTTCCTCGAACTCTTGTAGTTCTGCTTGGGTGGTTGTCATACTAGATGCCTCACTATTTTTAATTTTTGTCTAGCGCACTGCTCTGTTAAACCAAGTCTAAGCGGTCTCACGCAGCTCTAATAAAGGCGCTATAAGCTCAATCCACTTTTTAACGTAGCTCTGGGTAGTTTGCTGGTCTACCCCATAATGCTCCTGAATCAGTAACCCACGCATAAAACTGCGGGTCATATTCAGTAACATGACTACTTCTTGGTCATCACCATTTCTGGCCTGATAACTGGCCAAACTTTGTTGATCTAAATTCTGCCCCCAATCTACCAACTCCTTGGCAATACGGTTAGCCAATGCCTTGTCTGTACGCGAGGCATTGAGTACCTCCATTAAGGCACGATAGGCAGCCGTATTGATAAAGCGCTGCCAAGCATCCATCAGAGCAGTTTCCACTGAGGTAGGTTGAGTGTTTTTTCTTTGCACCGTTCTTAGCAGCAGTGTGTCCACGGTTGCAGCGATCAAATCTTCCTTAGTAGGAAAATGATGTTGCACTGCGCCCTTGGAGAAACCTGCTAGGTGTGCCACGCGTATGATCGAAGTTTCGGCATAGCCTACTTCCGCTAAAGAGCTAATGGTTGCACTACAAATACCTTCTCTGGCGCGTGCACTTTTTGCCTGCTGTAATCCTAATTGTGCGGTCACAAGTTCTCCTCGAGTTACAATAATTTAGCACAAAAAAACCTTCTGGCTGGCTTTTTATTCTGATAGGTTTAGGGCGTTGATGACAACTACATCTATAAAGTCCCGGGGGGAAAACATGCCGATACTGGAATCCAAATTGGACACCAGAGCTGACATTTTTCAGCAGAATAAGAGCGATATGCTGGAAACGCTCACAGAATTACAAGACTTGTACGACAAAGCCGCTGAAGGCGGCGGCGCTGAAGCTGTGGCGCGCATACGCAAGCGCGGCAAGATGCCCATCAGAGAGCGTATAGCCAACATATTGGACCGAGATTCCTCTTTCTTGGAAATCAGCCCGCTGGCTGCTTGGCGCTCACCCTATGATTTAGGTTCCGGTTTTGTTGTCGGCATTGGCGTTATAGAAGGCGTTGAATGTGTCATCTTAGGTCACGACCCGTCGGTTAGAGCGGGCGCATTCAACCCGTTTAACTCAAAAAAATTGATGCGCGGCTTAGAAATAGCCCGCGAGAACAGACTGCCCTATGTGCAGTTTGTTGAGAGCGCAGGCGCGGATTTGCGCGGCGAAGCAGGCGGCGATCCTGAAGCCGTTATTCAAAATGAAATTGAACATTTTGCTGAATCAGGGCGACTCTTTTACGAAATTACCGAACTCTCGAAGATGCGCATCCCTACAATATCCGTGGTATTTGGCGCAGCTACAGCTGGGGGCGCTTACCAGCCGGGCATGAGCGACTACAACATCATGGTTAAAAACCAGACCATGTTGGCCCTAGGTTCACCGCCCTTGGTGAAAATGGCCACAGGCGAAGATGCTGACGCTGAAAGCTTAGGCGGCGCAGACATGCACACACAGATTTCAGGTGTAGGTGACTACTTAGCCCAAGACGAAATGGACGCACTGCGCATGTGCCGGGAAGTGGTTTCACACCTTAACTGGCGCAAGCTTGGGCCAGAGCCAAAAGCTGATTTCACCGAACCCAAGCACAACCCAGAGGACATGCTGGGCTTGGTCTCCAAAGACCTACGCAGCCCGTTGGATATTCGAGAAGTCATTATGCGCATTGTCGACGGTTCTAAATTTGAGGAATTCAAACCCCTATATGGCCCCACGCTCGTGTGCGGATGGTCGTCCATTCACGGCTACCCCGTGGGTTTAATTGGTAATAACGGCGCGCTGTTTTCAGAGTCTGCGGAAAAAGCTGCGCAATTTATTCAGCTATGTAACCAGATAGATGTGCCACTAGTGTTCTTACACAACATCACCGGCTTTCTTGTGGGCACCGATTTTGAGCATGGTGGCATCACCAAAAACGGTTCCAAAATGATCAACGCCGTGGCCAATTCCACGGTCCCTCATGTCACCGTCATTGTGGGGTCTTCCTACGGCGCCGGTAACTACGGCATGAGCGGGCGCGCATTTGGCACTTCTTTCACCTACATATGGCCTTTCGCAAAAATCGCAGTCATGGGTCCCAAGCAGATGGCCGGGGTAATGACCATTGTTGGGCGCGGTGCTGCCGAGCGGCGTGGCGCAGAATTCGACGAAGCCGCCAATGAAGAGCGCGTAGCCATTGCCGAGCACTGGGCTGAAGAGCGGTCAAAAGGTTTGTACGCAACCTCTAGAGTTGCAGACGACGGCATGATTGACCCACGGGACACTAGAGAGGTCATTGCAATGTCTCTTTCGGCTTGTCACAACAACGAAGTTAAAGGCACCAAGGAGTACGGCACATGGCGCATGTAATCACCCCTATCACACGACTATTGATCGCCAACCGTGGCGAAATAGCACGACGCATCATGCGCACCGCTCATGACATGGGTATCAGTACCGTTGCCATTTATGCCGACGCTGACGCCAACGCACCGTTTGTCAACGAAGCAGACAGCGCGGTGGCTTTGAACGGTCGCACCACCGCAGAAACCTATTTAGATGTGGGCAAAGTTTTGGACGCGTGTCGGCGCAGTGGCGCTGACGCCATTCACCCCGGCTACGGATTTTTATCCGAAAACGAAGCCTTTGCTCAAGCGGTAATAGACGCAGGCATAAAATGGCTTGGGCCTACCCCGGAGGTCATTGGCTTGATGGGCAACAAGTTGTCAGCCAAAAGACTGATGGACGAAGCAGGCGTACCCACCCTTCCCGGTGTGGAAATTGAAGCCGATACCGACATCGTGGCAGCAGCTGCAAAAATCGGTTACTGTCTCTTATACACATCTGACGCTGCCGACGAATAGAGAGG
>CAJXUL010000034.1 GCA_913060615.1 uncultured Gammaproteobacteria bacterium
CGAGATAGGAGTCCGTCTCGTGGGCTCGGAGATGTGTATAAGAGACAGGTTGAACTCCAGAAAAATAGAACCGATCGTCTTTCTCAATGTGCTCAACTAAGGCCAAAAGCAAATCGTTGTCTCTAGTGCCAGTGCGACCCATTGAGACATCTAAGTCCACTAATATCCCTAGCTTAGATTCAGCAGAGATAGCTTTAGCGAGCAATTCAAAGCCATAAAGCGAATCCACAACAATACGAATGTCTTGTTGTCCAACTAAAAGCTCATTCAAAATCTGCGCTTTTGTTAAAGTCGAAATGGGCGAAGTAATAAGGATTTTGGATACCCCGCCATGCAGTAGCGCGGCGGCTTCGCTGACTTTTGCAGCGCACACACCGACCGCGCCTGCTTCAATCTGCATTCGAGAAATCAGCGGACACTTATGCGTCTTCGCGTGGGGTCTAAAGCCCTTACCGTGACTTGCCAAATGCTTAGACATTTTGGCAATGTTTGCTTCTAACGCTGGCTTATCTAAAACCAAAGCGGGCGTTGGTAACTCATCTAGTTCAAAGGGGCGCGGCAACATCGTTGCTTCAACCTGTTTGGCGCGTATATTTGCCAACGCTAACTCTGACGACATCAAACTCTCCCCAACTAAAGTAACGCAAAGTAAAATCGCACAATTTCTTAGAAAAACTTTTACAAGAACTTCTGCATAAAATGGCAACAAGGTTCAGTCAACCGTTCATTCAACAACTAACTCATTCAAACGATTAATACGGTTTAGGCAGCAATCTTCAACTCCACTGAGGAATGTTGAAAGCCTCGCGCCACTTGAAAAAATACAGCGTCAATCATAGCTGGTATGAGAGGAAAAAAAATATCCCAATTACCGCTCGCCAGCAAAATTTGAGCGCTCCCAATAAGGCTCGATATGGGCTCCATTGACAAAGATTTGAGGTAGGATTGAAGGCCGTTCAGATATTAGACCATTGCATATCGCTTGGGGCTAATCCCACAACTCTTGGAGTATAAATATGCAAATTGAAGGTGGATGTTACTGCGGCGCCGTACGCTATGCAGCAGAGGGCGAACCAATGATGAAGGCAGAATGCTATTGCCGCGAATGCCAGTATATTACCGGCGGGGCAAACGTGCTGGTTATGGCGATGCCAGTTGGCGGATTTAACATGGTAAAAGGTGTGGTAAAAGGGTTTACCCGAGAAGATATCGAGCATGCTGTAACGCGAGAGTTTTGCGAAAATTGCGGCACCCACCTGTTCACCAGAGCCCTTGGCTTTAAGGAAGGTGTCATCATTAAGGTTGGATCAATGGACGACCCATCGCTATTCGGCAAAGCCGACAGCGCCAATTATGTTGGCGATGCCCAAGCCCACCACCGGCTACCCTCGGATATGCCGCTCCACCAAAAGTGGATGCATAGCTAATAACCTCTAGCTAAGAAATGGTATTTCCTTCGTGAGCCGCTTGAATACGCAATGCGGCGACTAAATGCCTACAAATCAAAATTCCAGCCTGTTTACGCATTTGTTGCTCTTGTTTCTTCACATTGACGTGAATCTTTTTCTCTAAGATCGACCTGCTCGCACACAGATTAGCCACCTGAGCAGCATTCATTGAAGCCGAATAGCCAATCAATGACCTTTGATAGCCTATTTGCCGCTGATTTTTTTTACCGGCGACAATGCTTTGCGACGGCTTTGCTATCCCAACTAAAGACTCTTTTGATCGTTTAACAAATTTTCTTGATTCCTCTAAATCCTCCAAACATCGTTGGCGCAAATTTAGTGTTTGAGTTTTTCCATTGCGAGTTGTAACGCTTTTTTCTGAATACTTTTTTTCTAAACGCCCTTTTTCTAAACACTCTTTTCCCAAACCCTCGGCTCCCACACTACTTGGCGCTATTAGCGTCTGGAGCACTGTGCTATTTGAACATAACTCATTCCGCGAAGGCTTTCGTTTTGAGCGCATTTGTTGGGCTAAAGTCATAGCCGCCTCAAAATGGCGTGTCGAGCTCTCAATGTCTGGCGTTGGGCTAGGCTTCGTCCTATTTATACTTCCCGCTGTCATCATGCTGTGGCTTTTTCTATCAACGCTCTCTACCAGCACTAGCGGCAGATCGCTTTGACCACGAGCTAGGCTAGCATCATCACCGCCAGGGGTAACGATTTGCCCAGCTAAATGATTCTCAGTGACCTGATGGAGGGTGTGCTCAGGCAACAGTAAATTAGGCGTGGCAATAACAATCTCTAACTGCCTAACCTCACTGTCTGCCTTTGACGCAAATTCATTAATGTCTTGGAGGCCCAACGGCAATTCCGATTGATGAACATTAAGGCTATTTGCGCCGCCTTCTTTTGCGCTAACGGCTTTTGCGTTGCAGGCTTTTGCATCATCCGCTATTGGCCCAGAGCTAGCCATAACACCAGCAGACCGCGTTACTGACTCTTGAGAAAAAGGTTTGTTACCGAAGTCCTTTTGCAATAAAGCCTTTTCGATTAAAGCCTCTTCGATTAAAGCCTCTTCGAATAAGGAAAGAGTCTCTCCTACCGCCAAAATTTGTGTCTTTGCATCATTCATACTGTATATATATCAAGTACTGTATAAATAAACAATAGCCTAGGTTATACAAATTTCTAAATGGCCATCTTCCCAACGGCCCTGTAATTGGGTCACATCGGTTAAATCTAGGGTCAAAAGCGCATCTGCTAGAGGGTTCTCTATCATTTTTTGCATGGCACGCCTTAGTGGTCGGGCGCCATATACAGGGTCATAACCTGCAGCAACTATGGCTTCAAGCGCATTGTCATCGAGCTGAATACTTAGCCCTTGCTCGGCTAATCGACTATTCAACAGAGCCAATTGCAAATCAGCAATCCGACCTATCTCTTGTTGAGTCAGAGGTTGAAAGACAACTATATCGTCTATCCGGTTTACAAACTCTGGACGGAAATGCTGAGCAACAATGCCCATAACAGTAGGTTCAATACGTTCTTTGTCGCCACTTTCAGTTAACCCTTGTATCGCCTCAGAGCCTAGATTAGACGTCATCACCAACACGCAATTGCTGAAATCTACCGTTCGACCATGACCATCAGTTAAACGCCCGTCATCCAGCAGCTGCAGCAATATATTGAACACATCCCCGTGGGCTTTTTCAATTTCATCCAACAAAATCAAAGAATAAGGCCTACGCCGAACGGCCTCGGTCAAATACCCACCCTGCTCGTAACCCACGTAACCAGGAGGCGCACCAATTAGCCGAGCAACGGAATGTTTTTCCATAAACTCTGACATATCCAGTCGAATCAGCGCTTCTTCGCTATCGAACAACACCTGAGCCATGGCCTTACATAATTCGGTTTTACCAACCCCGGTTGGGCCAAGAAACATGAAAGACCCATTAGGCCTGCTAGGGTCCGACAAGCCGGCTCTCGAGCGCCTAACCGCCTGGCTAACCGCTTTGATACCTGCACTTTGCCCAACTACTTTCTCGCCTAAAAGCGCTTCTAAATGCAGCAACTTCTCTTTTTCACCAGAAACTAATTTTGCTACCGGTATGCCCGTCCATTTAGCGACAATTTCAGCCACCTCTTCCGCAGTCACTTTATTGCGCAGCAACTGCGGCTCGCCCGCATCCAAGGGTTGCTCAATTCTTCGTTCAAGGTCAGGAATGACCCCATATTGCAGCTCTGACATGCGCGCCAAATCACCTGTTCGACGCGCGGACTCAAAACTCAACCGCGCGGACTCAAGCTCTTCTTTTATATCTTGAGCGCCCTTAAGCAGGGACTTTTCTTGTAGCCAAATAGTTTCAAGCTCAGCGTATTCAGACGCCACTTGAGCGATAACTGACTCTAGTTCTTCGCGTCTCTTAACGCTGGCGCTATCACTCTCTTTTTTTAGCGCCTCAACTTCCATTTTCAACTGAATCAACCGCCGATCTAAGCTATCCATCACCTCTGGTTTGGAATCCATTTCCATACGTATGCGACTTGCCGCTTCATCAATTAGGTCAATGGCTTTGTCGGGCAGTTGACGATCAGGAATATAGCGGTGGGACAACGTTGCAGCAGCAACAATAGCTGGATCGGTAATGTCCACGCCATGGTGTACCTCGTAGCGTTCCTTCAAGCCCCGCAATATTGCAATGGTGTCCTCAAGGTCCGGCTCATCAACCAAAACTTTCTGGAACCGGCGCTCTAGTGCAGCATCTTTTTCTATGTGCGTTCGATACTCATCCAGGGTTGTTGCACCTACGCAATGCAACTCACCACGGGCCAACGCTGGTTTAAGCATATTCCCCGCATCCATTGCACCCTCTGCATTACCCGCGCCAACCATGGTGTGCAGCTCATCAATAAACAGAATGATATTGCCTTCTTGCTTAGCCAGCTCGTTTAGCACGGCCTTCAAGCGCTCCTCAAATTCGCCGCGGTATTTGGCACCCGCAACCAATGCTCCTAAATCTAGTGAAAGTACCTTTTTGTTCTTTAAGCTATCCGCCACTTCGCCATTCACAATGCGTTGAGCAAGGCCCTCAGCAATTGCTGTTTTACCCACACCCGGGGCACCAATTAGTACAGGATTATTTTTCGTTCGACGTTGCAGCACCTGCACCGTTCTACGAATTTCCTCATCTCGACCAATGACCGGATCCAACTTACCCGCCGCCGCCCGCTCTGTAAGATCAAGGGTAAATTTCTCGAGGGCACCACGTTGCTCTTCTTGATTCTTGTCAGTCACAATTTCACCATTTCGTTCCTGCATAATGTAATCACGCAAAACATTTTCTGTAATTCCTAGCGGCGCAAAAATACGCGCAACTTTAGGATCGGCAAGCGTTGCCAACAGCAGCCAGTCTTCTGCAACATAGGCATCTTTATTTTCTTCGGCTAACGTAGCGGCCTTGTTGATTAATTTCGCCGCATTGGGAGCAAGACCTACTTCACTCGGTGGATTAGCCAGTTTCGGCAAATCTGTCAACATACGTCGAACTTTTACCCTCAGATCCTCCCATGATTCGCCCTGTATATTAATCACTTTAACTAACAAAGATTGCTCGTAATTCAACATTGCCAACGCAACATGCGCGGGTTCAATGTTCGAGTGGTTATTCGACAAAACCAATGCATGAGCCTCGCCCAGCAACATCTCAACGCGTTGAGTAAATTTTCCATCAGTCATAATTTTCTCCTATAGCCGCGTGTTGCGGCCGAGAATCAAATTTTCATCGGGCTTGCACACGCCGTTCACACTCGACAGCTACAATGCGGGCAGGACTTGCTATTTCAAGCAAGTAAATACCGCTTCTGATGCTCGACGCCGCGGGCTTCAGAAACAAACACGGAAAAAAATTCAACCACCAATTGAAATAGCAAAGAAACCATCTTAAAAATATGATTAAAACTGAAGATTTCGATTTTGAGCATTCGCCTGACGGACTCGTTGGCAATGTCACACTGCAACCCAATCAATCTCTGAGTTGGCGTGCCTTCAAATACTTTATCCTGTTCATGATGTTGCTGTCTTTCGGCATAGCCACGGCATTTAGTGTTATGGGCTATTGGGTCATTTTGCCCTTTACCGCAGTGGAAATGGGTGTGCTCAGTTACTGTCTTTGGCTTTGTTTAAGGCGCACAAGCATGCAGGAAGTGGTTTCTTTCAGTGGCGAAGAAATACGCCTAGAAGCTGGCGTTAAAACCCCTACCGAAATTGTCACTTGGCAGCGCTTCTTCACCAAAATACACGTAGAGCGCGCAATACATCCTTGGTACCGCAAAACAGTTTCTCTAGTACACAAGGGAGAAAGCCGAGAAATTGGCAACTTCTTAACTCAGGACGAGCAAGAAAAACTAATAGAAACTCTCAATCATTTGGTACGCCGAGCAGACCTTGCCCAGCGAACTTTTCCCAGAGCAGATCACCATGACGCTGACTCAAAATCTGTTGAGGGCGACTAGAGCACCAGCGCAGAGCACCCTGTTGAGCAGTACTGACCTGCGCAGCCCCCTCTAGTTCATAGCGACCCAGCGTACGTTTATGCGGGTGTCCATACTGATTGGCATTACCGGCGCTGTACACCACCCAACGCGGTGATAGGTATCGAGTGAAACGATATGAAGAAGAACCGCCACTGCCATGATGTGGCGCCAGCAAAAAATCTATATCTCGAGGCAAACGTGCCAAAAGTCCGGCTTCCGCTTTTTGCCCAATGTCACCGCTGAGATATGCCGATGTTTGCTCATTACTAATCAGCAAAGTACAAGACCTGTCGTTTTTATTACTATGTCTATGATCCACGACGAGTAAAAATTCCACCCCATCCCATTGCCAGCGACGACCATTTTCGCATTGTTGGTCTAACCCAACCACCGGGCCACTTTTATATCGTGTCAGCAAAGATTGAACCCCTCCTGCGTGATCATTGTCCGTGTGGCTGACTAAAACTTTGTCTAAGTGATCTGGCCCAGTGCTGCGAATGGTAGGCACAACGAAGGCCTTAGCCGCGTCAAAACCTGAATTGAATAAAGGGCCTGCATCCAAAATGAGTCGGTGCCCGGCGGTGTCAACCAGCACTGCGCTACCCTGCCCGACATCCACTACCTGAATACAATATTCAGCAAAACTCGGCATATTGCCGCGCTGTAAAAAAAGCAGCACAAACGGCAGCAGCATTGCCAGCCTCTTCGGTAATGGTACAGGCGACAAAATAAACACCGATGAAATGAACCCACAAAGGCCAACCACAACTGAGAAATAACCAAAAGTACGGTTGTATTCAAGTGCGGCTACTTGCAAGCCCTGAAGCCAAGCAAAGACCAGTGCAATACTAAAATCTGCAAGTTGCAGCAAGCCTGCGCCCAGCTCTGGGGTAATAAAATATAAGCCCAAACCGGCAATCAGCGCTGGTAAAGTGACAATTGTAATAATGGGCAGCGCCAGTAAGTTAGCAGGCACTGATAACAATGAAACCTCACCCACCAACACCCCTAATAACGGCGAGAGCCAGAAAAATATCACGCTTTGCGCCAACAAAAAGCTAAATACCGGCCCAACAATATTTGACCTAGGGCTAAAGGTCCAAATTAAACCCGCTACGGCAAAATAGGAAAGCCAAAACCCTTGGCTAAAAAACGACAGTGGTTGAAAAGCAAGGGACAAACAAAATGACAAGGCTAGTAAATGCCAAAACGGCGGCTTGCGACTGCAGTACAGGGCTAACAACGCAAGCATCAACATTAAACAAACACGCAGGGCTGGAGCGCCTAAACCGGTTATCACAGCAAACCCAAATGTCGTTATGAGCGCGCCAATCAAGGCAACCTGATGGTCAACTCGAGTACGACCAAAGCCCAACAAAAGACGCAACGGTATTTGCAAAAACCAAAACGCCATAAATGCCACTACAGCAATATGCAGGCCCGAAATCACCATAAGGTGAATGGTTCCGGTAGAGCGAAAAACTGCCCAATCCTTGGCCTCTAAACCACCAGACTCTCCGATGACCAGCGCCGACAAGATCGTCGGGTAAATCAATCCTGCCTGCTGCAACGTGGTGGATATATGACGGCGTAGCAACGCGCTGCTGATTTCCACGTCTGAATAGTTAACTTGCTGAGCTTGGGCTATTAATCTACCGCTACGCAGATATCCCGTACCTGAATATCCTTTGGCAAGCAGCCAGCGCCTATAGTCAAATGAGCCGGGATTAGCAGCCCCCCAGGGCCGCTTAAAGCGCCCTGTCACTTCGACACTATCACCCGGTTCCAAGGACAAATGCGTCTTCCAAGCAACGCGTAACTTCATGCCATTTATGGAATCAATGCAGGCGTCACCACTGACAGCGTCCACAACTAGGGCTAACCGCCAATGCTCGGTCGGCAAATAATGTGCAGAAAGCACTTTAGCGCGAAAACTTATATCTACACCCAGAGCACATTTAGTTAATATAGTCTGCTGTGCCGCCGACCAGCGATAGTCGACAGAAAGCGCCAGTAAACTAAGCATCAAAACAATCGTAATAGTGCCCAAACGAGATTGGATAGATGTCACAAAAGAAGCTTAACGTTCAATAGTGGAACCAGGCCCTTAATCACTGATAGGTTGTGTATGCTAAAAGATCGGCTGTTAAAGCATCTTCCGAATCCAGAAACGCTGCGTGAGAATCGCGCCTTAAAACCTGTAGCTCATCTGCTACAGCGCAAGGAGCTTTGGCAGGTCAACCGACGTTCTGTGTCTAGTGCTGTGTTCGTGGGCTTATTTTCTGCTTTTATTCCAGTACCCTCGCAGATGCTGTTAGCCGCTATTATTGCCATTTTTATGAGAGCGAATCTGCCAATATCGGTTGCATTGGTGTGGATCACTAATCCAATCACCATGGCACCAATGTTCTATTTTTCTTATCAGCTAGGCGCTTGGCTATTAGGCACGGAGGCGACACCTCTCGAAGGCAACTTAACGTTCACTTGGCTGTTTGATAATTTGGCTGCCATCAGTGGACCGTTAATATTCGGCTCATTGCTATGCGGCTGGATCCTGGGCACCACTGGCTATATATCGGCACGAATCATTTGGCGCAGCAAGGTTATGGAGAAGTGGCGTCGGCGGCGTAAATTACGCGCTGAAAAGAAAAACTAAGCGCGCAAGCAAGCGCTTCGTAGTCATTTTTCTGAACAAACTTCGGAACAAATTTTTCAACAACGAGCTTGTCCCTTCAATGCAGATTTTGTGCTGGGTCTAATTGACTAGCACTGCGCGCTGGCAGCCAAGCCGACCATAAAGCCAACGCTCCACTGGTCACCGCAATAAAGAAAAGATCCCAGTACAAGATTCGCGTGGGCACGGTAACAAAGTAGGATCCATCCAATAAATGCTTTCCACTAAAAAAGGCCAAAGAATCTACAACAAGATCAATATTGTCAGCTAACAACAAACCCAGAACAAGGCCCGCTATGGTGCCAAAAAAACTAATGACAGATCCCTGAATTAAAAACAAACTTAGAATAAATCTTTGCGTAGCGCCAATGGTCCGCAAAATTGCAATGTCTGAACGTTTATCGCTAACCATCATAAATTGGCCAGCAACAATATTAAAGCCAGCTATCGCCACCACCAACAGGAGTAAAACAAACATCATGGTTTTTTCCAATTGGACCGCTTGAAAAAGCTCGCCAAAATCTTGGGTCCACGTCAGCACCTGCAAACCTGGGTTTTCGGTGACCAATTTTGTGGCCACAGCACCGGCTAGCATAGGGTCGAAAAGTTGTACGCGCACACCCAAAGTACCTAGACTGCGCCATTCTTGGGTTTCTTTGTCTGCCAAATTAACTAAGAGCATGGAATAGTCAGGGTCTGCACCCAACTCAAACGTGCCAACTAAATTCAGCCGCATGGTAACTAAAACAGCACTGTCCCCTTTGGGTTTAGTCACAGCAACCAGTAGGCTATCGCCAACGTCTAGACCAAAGTAGCGAGCTAGTGGCTCACCCATAACCACGCCGCCATTGACTAAGGTTAAGTCGGCAATGCTGCCAAACAACATAGCATCCTCTATCGGCCCAAGTGCGCCAAGGTCCGTTGCATCCACACCAATTAAACTAACAGGTCGGACTCTGCCGCTTTGCGCAATGGCACCAATGCCTCTATAAAATGGACTGATATAGGCTACCCGAGGGTCCTGCTCAATACTTTCCAGCATCACCGCAGAATGGCCATCACCTACAAGGGTTATGTGCGGAATAGAACCCAGCAGTCGATCACGAAGTTCGTAATCGAAACCATTCATCACCGTCACCACTAAGGTTAAAACCGTAACGCCTAGCGTCAGGCCGATCAAAGATACCCAAGTGACAAAACGCGCGAATTTGTTCGGCGCATGAGAAATCAGACGCATAGACATACTCAACAACAAACTCAAAGAACCCATTGTTGGAGGCTTAGTCATCGTGGGAATAAGCTTTTATACGACCTTCGTTCAAAGTCAGTACCCGATGGAATCTATGCAACATAGAGACATCGTGGGTCACAATCAAAAAAGCTGTGCCGTTGGCCTCACTTAGCGAGACCATCAAATCCATTAATTGTACCGCGCTGGCTTGATCCAAATTACCAGTAGGCTCATCAGCCAAAACCAGTCTGGGTTGGTGAGCTAACGCTCGAGCCACGGCAACACGCTGACGTTCGCCCCCAGATAAAGCAGACGGCAAATGATCTAGACGATGCCCCAAACCCACGGCCCCGAGTATTTCTCGACTAGACGCTTCAGCAACAATTTTATCTAACCTATTTAGGCGTTGCGGTAAGGCAACATTCTCTACCGCAGAAAATTCCGGCAGTAGGTGATGTTGCTGATAGACAAAACCCATATGCGCACAACGCAGCGCTGCTCGATGCTCACTACTGGCACCTCCCATATCCTTACCCACCACGGTAACCTGCCCCTCATCAGCGGTATCTAAACCTGCCAAGATATGCAGCAAACTGCTTTTGCCAGAACCGGAACGACCTATAATCGCCACGCGCTCTCCAGCCGCCAGTTCTAGGTCCACGCCGTTCAGTACAGGAACTTCCGTAGAGCCTTGATAGAAACGCTTATGCACGTCAGTTGCCTGTAAGACAGGGGCTTGCAAGACTGGAGTTGATTGAGACATCTCATTCATTAGCTAAAATTCTACTGGGTAAAAGACGGGTTGCCTGCAACGCAGGATAAACGCTAGCGAGCAAGGTGAGCACTGTGGAAATTGCGCCAACGGTGATTAGGTCAGCGATCTGAACATCCACAGGTAAATAAGATATGAAGTACTGACTCATTAGATCTAAGCCAAAGCCACCAGCTAGCTGGGCATAAAGCCAAGGCAGAAACAAAGCTAAGGCCACACCAAGCGCAAGACCCAGAACAGTTCCGCCGCCGCCCAGCAACAAGCCCAGACAGCAAAATACTTTGAGCAAACTACTATTGTCGGCGCCCATGCTTTTAAGTACCGCAATATCAGATTTACGCTGTTCAACCATCATCATCAGACCAGAGACTAAGTTGAAAGCCGCCACTGCCACCAAAAACGAAAATAGAATAAACATGGTTACTTTTTGCACAGCTACGGCTTGATACAAGTTGCCATGGGTGGACACCCAAGTGCGCACAGTAAGGCCTTCCATAGCCACAGTCTGCTGAAGAAATTGCCGTGCATCAAAGGTTGAAAACAAATCCGTTAACCGACCCTGAAAGCCGTGAATTTGGCCGCGCATACGCAACAGCAACTGAGCGCTACGCAAGCTGATAAAAACACCACTACCATCTAATTGAGATTGGCTTTCAAATACATCAATAATCTCGAAACGCCGCTGTCTAGCAATGGCTCCGGCAATTGAAAGCTGAGAATTTGGCAGCATGAGAACTAGGTCATCGCCAATCCCCACCTCAAGTTGTCGAGCCAACTTAGCGCCAATAATAATTGTGAAGTTTTTCTCGTCCAAACTGGCAAGCGTGCCCACCCGCAAATAGTCGCCTACGCGACTGACTCGACTATAGCTCTTTGCTTCAATACCCGTCATCTCAACAGGCTGGATACTACCGTTAGCCGCAACCAGCCCTGTGCTTTGAATATAAGGAGCCAAACTCTCCAAGCCACTTTCAATGGGTAGCTCGGTCAACATTAAAGCGTGATTGGCGGGAATACCCTGATCAGAGCTGATACTTACATGGGGTAAAAGTGCGAGGACTCGATCACGCAACTCGCGGTCAAAACCATTAACTACGGAAATAACTAATACCAGCACGGTGATACTTAAAACCAAGCCGGCCAGGGCGAGTTTGCTCACGTAAGACATGACGCCACTGCCCCATGCGTAACGCATGGCTATGAATACCGTCAAATTGGAATAGGCATGAGACATCAATTACTGCCTCATTGATCTAAGCAGTGCGCTTCAATTGCCGATGCGCTGAGTTAGAGACTCTGCATCCGCAGACACATCAGCCTGTGAGACGCCTTCTACACTGTCGCAAACCTCTTGATCGCCGCCGCAAATTTCACAATCCATTTCCATACCCAGCGCTTTCATGCCGCCACAAGTGCCGGCAATAGGCTTACGCCCAAAAATAACGCCAACGGCCATAGCGGCGGTAAGCGTCAACATAGCAACAAATGCCAATATCACTGTGGTCATACTTTACTCCGGAAACTCGAGGAAAAACTGCGTCATGCTGGGAGTATAGCGCTCAACAAAGCGATCATCAGATGTTTTTGTTATCACCAGCACCGCCAAACCCAATTTTTCAGCCATTTGTATGCCGGCATCCGCCCCCAACACCATAAGCGCAGTGGCATAAGCATCAGCCCACATGGCCTGCTCGTGTACTACGGTCACAGAAACTACCGAATTATCAGCGGGTTTACCGCTACGCGGATCAACGACATGGTCAACTCGCACGCCGTCTACGACACGGAAATTTCTATAGTCCCCTGATGTGGCAACGCTCTGGTTAGTCAATTGCAGCACCCGCTGAATAATACCTCGCCGAGTGGCGTCAGGCGCTTCTATGCCAATGCGCCAAGGCCTAGCTTTGGGACTCAGCCCCATGGTGCGTACCTCACCGCCAATGTCTACCATGAAGTCGCCACAGCCTAGCGCTACCAATGACTGGGCCACCTCATCCACCCCCAAACCTTTCGCCAAAGCAGAAAAATCCACATAGAGACCCGGCACATTTTTACGCACACTAAATACCTCGACTGAACCCTCACGCGTGCGCTGCAACTCTAGATTTTGCATACCCACAGACGCAAAGGCGGCAGTTTGAGCAGCACTTGAAGGAAAGTCACCTGAGTCAGCTGGTCCAAACCCCCATAAATTTACCAGCGGTCCAACGGTGACATCGAAGGCCCCGTCAGATTGTTCCCAAACCGAGGTAGCAGCTTCTACGACACTGCCAAACCTATTGCTCACCGGAGTAAAATTTGAACCTAAGTCATTGTTAAATATGGTTATTTCAGAGCCTTCCATATACGTCGACAAGCTTTGATTGAAAGCCAGTAACTGCGCGTCGACCGCCGCCTGGCTGGAAACACACTGCCCCCCATTTTTGAATTGCACCTTATAGTAGGTACCCATGGTGGCGCCCTGAATAGATTGATAACCCGACTCAGGGCTGCAAGCGCCAACGCCCGTAAAAACCATCAATACAGATAAGGCAACTGAGCGACATTTTTTCAAAGTAAGCAAACTCTTATCCTATAAATGGAAGGTGCAAAAAATAAAAGCGACCAAAACCAGCGACTAAACCTAAATTGGCAAACCAACAGTTAAGCATTTTCAACCAGCAACATGCACACGTGCGCGAGCAAAAGCAAAAGCAAAAGCAAAATCTGCACGCAAATGGACTGGCACATGCCGACCAGTCTAAGCACAATATGGTTTAGATTAAATAGAACGGATTAAGGAAGTTCAGATCATGAATTCACGTTGGTTTGCCCCAGTCATCATAGCTTCTGCTCTATTTGGTTGGCTTTGCGCCACACTCCTGCCGGAACTCATTTGGCTAGACACCATTACCGAACTGCTGCGCACTGCGTTCTTCTCGGCGCTAAAAATGATCATTGCCCCACTGATCTTCTTTTCTCTCGTGGCTGGCGTTCTTGAGCTAAGAAACACCAGTAATATGGGCCGTTTAGGCGCAGTTACTCTGGGTTATTACGCTACCACCACGTGTATCGCTATCTGTATTGGCCTTGTTGTGGTCTTCTTCTTCCACCCATGGACACAGTTCCCACCCTTAGTCGAAGACCCCATGGCGTTCGCGGGCGTGACACCTCAGTCCGCTCGGTTAATCGACCCGGGCGATGGATCGATTAGCGCGTTGTTAAACAACTTACTCCAAGCCATGTTGATGAATCCGTTCAAAGCCTTAGCAGAAATGAACGTGCTAGGCATCCTCGTCGGCGCGATCTTATTTGGCCTTGGCCTGGCTCTGACCATTAAAGAAGATTCGCCTATTAACCAAATCTTCTCTGATTTGGCCCAAGCCTCCTATCGCATAGCAGGCTGGGTTCTGACCACTCTGCCACTGGGTTTATTCGCAATCTCCTACCAACTGGCAGGGCAAATCGACTTCTCCACAGTGACCGCTTTAGCGCAACTGGCAGGCGTAGTCTTCGCTGCCACGTTATTTCACGGACTCGTTGTCCTGCCCTTTATCGCATGGTGGGCGGCAGGTTTATCGCCATGGAAATTTTTCGCGGCAATATCCCAGCCCCTTGTCACCGCACTTTCCACTTCATCCAGCGCGGCAACCCTGCCCTTATCCATGGCTACGGCAGAGTCAAAACTCGGTGTAGATCGGGCCAAATGCGCGTTCGTGTTACCCCTTGGTGCAACAGCAAATATGGATGGCACAGCCCTATTTGAAGGCATTGCAGCAGTATTCTTGGCTTACATGTTTGGTATTGATTTATCGACCACCGGCATCATCGCCATATTCTTAGTTGCAATGCTTTCTTCAGTGGGCGCACCTGGCATTCCTTCGGGTTCAATGGCCGGCATGCAAATGGTTATGTTGGCCGTTGGCATTCCATTAGAAGCCATCGGTTTGTTGCTACTAATTGAACGTCCTTTAGATACCTTCAGAACCGCAGTGAATGTTGAAGGTGACTTAGTCGGCTGCTTAGTGGCCAAACGCTTTACCCAATGAGACCTTTATGAGCCCACGAATACTTCTCCTACGCCACGGCCAGATACTCGCTAACAAAGATGGACGCTGGCATGGATCCACCGATAGCCCTTTAACCATAAAGGGCCGCTGGCAGGCCTATTTAACCGGTCGCTTTCTGGCCAAAACAGTATCCTTGGATGCGGTTTACACCAGCCCCCTACAGCGCTGTCGACATACTGGCGCCTTGGCGTCCAAGAGCTACAAAGGCGTGACAAAGGTAGTCAATGGCTTAGCAGAGATGTCAATCGGCCAGTGGGAAGACATGGAGTTCACCAAACTGAACTCGGAGCACCGCATAATAGAGAGGTTTAATGAAGATCTAGATTGGGCGCCACCCGAGGGTGAAAGCCTAGGAATTGTAGCCTCGCGTATGCAAGAAAGTTTGCTGCAAATTGCCGGAGACCACAGCATAGACGAGACCGTATTGGTTGTCAGTCACGGCGCGGCCATGGCTGTTGCCTTAGGTCAGCTCCTACACCAAGACCCAAGAGCTTGGAAGCAATACCGGTTCGACAACTGTAGCCTCACAGAGATTCGCTTAGGCGATAATCCAAGTCTTGAGAAATTTAACGACTGTTCACACCAGTCGCTGTTCGGTTAAAGTCTCTAGCATTCAAATCACCCACAAAAAGTAACCAGGAGAGAATCATGGGCGAATATTCAATCGTTGAAAAAGCCAACCACATAATGACCGTGAGGATTAACCGTCCTGACAGACTCAATGCACTGCACCCTCTTGCAAACGCAGAGCTTGGACAAGTGTTTGATGACTTTGCTGCTGACGATGACCTTTGGGTTGCGATCATTACCGGCGAAGGCCGAGGCTTCAGCGCTGGCAACGACTTGCGCTATCAAGCAGAAGGTGGCGAACGGGTACCTATGCCACGCGGCTTTGGTGGCCTCACCTCACGCTTTGACATGACAAAGCCAGTTATCGCTGCCGTCAACGGTGTTGCAATGGGCGGCGGTTTTGAAATCGCCCTTGCCTGCGACCTGATCATTGCTTCAGAAAATGCCAAGTTTGCGCTACCTGAGCCCAAGGTTGGTCTTGCGGCACTGGCCGGTGGCCTAAACCGCCTACCTCGGCAAATTGGACCTAAGCGCGCGTTAGGTATGATTCTAACTGGTCGCCATGTGAGCCCTGAAGAAGGACAACAACTTGGCTTTGTTAACGAGGTTGTACCTCACGACGACCTTATGGATGCGGCCCAGCGTTGGGCGAAGATGATTTGCGAGTGTGCGCCACTGTCTATCCGCGCCAGCAAGGACGTTGTTTACAAGAGCTTAGACAGTGCGTCGCTACAAGATGCAATGGAAGGCAAATACGATTCGGTAATGGAAATGATCGGTAGCCAGGACTTTATCGAAGGACCAAAAGCGTTTTCTGAAAAGCGTGCACCTAACTGGCAAGGTAAGTAATCCAAATGAATTAGGCTGCAATTATTAGTCAGCCTAATTCACCAAGCTAAATAGGCCACATAAAGTTGCGGGCATATTCTTAGCCGTTGTTTTAGAATTTCCTCGAACTTAGTTACCACCGCTGCCCCCTCATTTACCGGGTTCAGCCATACAAAAATTGAAGGTATAACCATGCTTAAAGTCTCCCACAAACAGTTGATAGATAACGCCTTGGCAGAAATCGAGACGCTCGAGATCGAAGACGCAGAAAATTTTCTTGAAGACGACGACACCATGTTTGTTGACCTTCGAGACCCCAGAGAATTAGAGCGAGAGGGTAAAATACCTAACGCTTTTCATGCACCACGAGGCATGCTGGAATTTTGGGTAGACCCAATCTCGCCCTATCACAAAGAAGCTTTTGCTTCGGGCAAACGCATCATTTTTTATTGCCAAAGTGGTTGGCGTTCAGCCCTTGCTACAAAGGCAGTGCAAGACATGGGGCTAGAGCGCGTATGCCACATTGGCGATGGTTACCGAGGCTGGAAAGACAGCGGCGCAGCCACTGAAGATGTCGAACGTCGCTAAAGCGCTACCGTTTGCTACTAATTTCACCTTCACTCCCAACAGGCGAGCATAATTAAAAAATGATTCCTATCATCCACCTGCTCGCCTTTTGCGGCGGCTTCATCATCATGTCTTTCGAACTTTTAGGGGGTCGTATATTGGCGCCCTATTTTGGCAGCGGTGTTTATGTATGGGGCAGCATAATCACGATCTTCATGCTTTCACTAGCAATTGGTTATCTGTTGGGTGGGCGTTTATCAGTTAAAAATCCTTCGCCGAGAAAGTTTGCTGGCATCTTCGCCATCAGTGCAATCTTCCTCTATCCGATGGTTTTGTACGCACAGCCTGTTATGGAATTTATTTTCCTGCAAATCGAAGACCCGCGCTATGGTTCGCTAACCGCCGCAGCGTTTCTATTTATGCTGCCAACAATTATCTTGGGTATGATTTCTCCATACTCAGTGCGACTACTAGTCGATAATGTAGAAGAAAGCGGCAAAGTTGCTGGCGCTCTTTACTTCACATCTACCCTTGGCAGTGCTATCGGTACACTGGTCACTTCCTTTTATCTGGTCCTTTGGTTCGAGGTAAACACAATCATCACAATACTCACGCTAATACTGCTGAGCATTGGTCTTATCGCCTGGTTTCTTGCTCCCGACCAATTAACTGCAAGCAAAAAAACCGAGAATGATGATTCCTTAGACGATTAAAGTTTGAAGTTTCGACTATTTTTATTGTTTTACTTTTTCGCCTTTCGCGCCCATTTACAGAGATAAGTCATGAGCCAACTAGAAATCCGTTCTGCGCACAAACAAGCAAGTCGATTTTCGCACAAACCAGTGAAATCGCTCTGGACCGTCTTGGCAGCGCTGTTAGTTACTTGCATTGCACCTTCTGTTACCGGGGCAAGTAAAACTGTTATTCACGAAGAACGCTCGCTATATACAAGCATCTTGGTCCAACAACAGCGCGATTTGCTATGCCTAAACTTCACGCTAAAAAGAGCTGACAGCAGCCAAAGCTGTATGGATGTGAAGAATCCAAAGCGTATGGTATTTGCCTACACCCGCATGGTCATGTCCGGCCTGTTGTTCACGCCCAACCCGAAGAACATTATGATCGTTGGACTGGGCGGCGGCACGTTGCCGGTGGCGCTCAACGAAATTCTACCCGAAGCAAAAATACAAACTGTGGAAATAGATCCTGCGGTCATAGGCGTAGCTAAGCGCTTTTTCAATTTTACAGAAAGCGCCAACAACAAAATCATTCAACAAGACGCTCGAGTATTTGCCAAGCGCGCGGCGTTACAAAAACAGCAATTCGATCTGATTATTCTGGACGCATTCAATGGTGACTATATTCCAGAGCACCTAATGACCCAAGAATTTTTGACTGAAGTGCAAAGTCTACTGACCCCAGGCGGCGTACTGGTAGCAAATACATTTGCGTCCAGTGACCTCTACGCGCACGAGTCTAATACCTATAAAGAAGTATTCGGCAAGTTCATTAATCTCAGAGGCAGAGATTCGGGCAATCGGATTGTTATCGTGCCTCAGGGATCAATCAGCGCTGCACAAAGAGCGCCTATTTCAAGAGATTCGTTATTAGCTCAGGCCGACATACTGGCGCCTGTGTTAGCACCCTATGCGATACCCATAAAGCGTTTAGCCAAAGACATTTTGAAGAGTATTAATGCCCCAGCAGACTGGGACCAAGACAAGCGCACCCTAACCGATCAGTACTCGCCGGCGAACCTACTGAAAAACTAATCAACGTAGAGAGCATCTTTGCTACTCTCTACGATGTTGGCTTTTTTACTGTTTTTAGCTTTTTCGGGTTAATGGCACCTAAGCTAAAGCGGCTAAACTCCGGCTTTGGCCCAATACTCATCTTTAAGCAGTCGTTTATACAACTTACCTGTTGGGTGGCGCGGCAACTCATCTCTAAAGTCGATCGTGCGCGGACACTTAATATGCGAAAGATACTCGCGGCAATAGTCTAGCAACTCAATCTCTAGCACCGGACTGGCCAAGCTAGGATCAGCCAACTGCACCACGCCCTTCACTTCTTCACCAAAGTCTGCATTTGGCACACCAAACACAGCCACATCCATAACCTTGTCGTGGTTGATCAAAACATTTTCAGCTTCTTGAGGGTATATATTCACGCCGCCAGAAATAATCATGAAATGCTTACGATCAGTTAGGTACAAATATCCATCATCATCTAGATAACCTACGTCACCTAATGTCGACCAACCTTGGGCATGACGCGAGTCAGCTGTTTTGTCATCGTCCTTATAATATTCAAAAGTGCCGCCGCCACTCATATAAATAGCACCAGATTCCCCCGCAGGTACCTCTACCCCATGGTCATCGCAAATATGGATTTCACAGGTTAACGGCTTACCTACTGAACCTTTATGTGCCAGCCATTCTTGAGAATTGAGCTGCACAAAACCATTACCTTCAGTGCCCGCGTAATATTCATAAATAACTTCGCCCCACCAATCAATCATCTTTTCTTTGATAGGAATCGGGCAAGGTGCCGCAGCATGAATAGCACAACGCAGACTACTAACGTCATACTTCAGACGTACCTCTTCTGGTAGCTTCAGCATACGTACAAACATTGTTGGCACCCATTGACTATGGGTAATGCGATAATTTTCAATGCACTCAAGAGCAAACTCAGCTTCAAAATGAGCCATCACAACCACTGTTGTACCCGAGCGCAGACAACCCATGGTAAATGCCAATGGCGCAGCGTGGTACAAAGGCGCTGGCGACAAATAGATAGAATCGTCATTGGCACCGTATAGCGTGCGCAATAAATTCACATCTACCTCAACGCCATAATCCTGCTCGGGAAGCGGCCGTTTAACGCCTTTGGGGTAACCCGTAGTGCCCGAAGAATAAAGCATCGGCGCGCCTTCGCTTTGATCAGTAATCTCAGTGGAAGGCATGCGCGCAAGGGCGTCTTCCCAAGACTCAAATCCGTCAACCACGCCGTCTAACATATAGTTCTTTTCTACGCAGGTCATCTTGTCTAACAGCGGCTGCACCACCTCTTTACGTTCTATAGAGGTAATAAAAACTCTGGCTTCGCAGTTGTTAACAATATATTCCACTTCCTGCTGTTGTAGACGCCAGCTGATGGCGGTGTAGTAAATACCGGCGCGTTGCGCAGCCCAGCAAATCTGAAAAAAGCGCGGGTGATTTTCTAGCAAAATAGCTATGTGATCGCCTCGCTGCAGGCCTAGTGAGCGCAGCAGCTGAGCACCCTGATTAGCGGCGCTCTCAAGCTCCGAATAAGTAACAGTTTCACCTGTCTCGGCCATAATGTAGGCAATCTTTTGCGGGGTTACCGCTGCAATATCTGCTGGACTCATAATTTCCCTCTCCCATGCACGCGCGCTACCTCAGCAGGCGCGGTTTAGTCTCAAAACTATTTTCGACGCGAATAAATTGCTATTTAGCCGCGCACAAAATGAATTGTAATAATAAGTAGGCTGTATACCTCATCTCCGCTTCAGATATATCAGCCGTCAACTCAACTCAACTCAACTCAACTCAAGGTTCAGCGAAGCCGAATTCATACAGTAGCGTAAGCCAGTTGGCTCAGGCCCATCCGGAAATACATGACCCAAGTGAGCATCGCATTTAGCGCAAAGCACCTCAATGCGCCGCATACCTAGGGTATTATCTTCGCGGTTGATGACTGCGCCGTTTTCCAACGGCGCATAAAAACTTGGCCAGCCACAGCCTGCGTCAAACTTAGTATCCGAATCAAACAATTCGCTGTCACAGCATTTGCACATATATCTGTCTCTTATACACATCTCCGAGCCCACGAGACGGACTCCTATCTC
>CAJXUL010000035.1 GCA_913060615.1 uncultured Gammaproteobacteria bacterium
CCTGAAGAAAATCCAGATAAGCTAGGTCTGGAAGAAAAGCCCGGCGAAGAGGGACCGTTGTTAGACATAGATGCTAATGGGTGAGCCTTCGCGTTAAAGTAGCTGCACACGTAATCAAAATGACACCGAGCAAGAGTTATATATGAGCGATTTAGTCAGCCAAGCGGAAGAAACTCTGCTGAAGAGCAAGGGTATGGCCTTTGCCGAGATAGAAGAAACAGTATTCGACTTGTTAAGTCGGGAAATTGATTACGGTGAAGTTTTTGTGCAAAGCACCCGCTCAGAGTCTTTTGGCCTGGAAGATGGCATTGTCAAAGATGGCGCATTTTCTGTGGATGCTGGCATTGGTGTAAGAGCTTTAGCGGGAGAGAAAACCGGTTTTGCATACAGCGAAGATATTCGACTCGACGGCCTACAGCAGGCGGCAAATGCCGCGCGATCTATTGCCAAAAAAGGTGTTAGTCGAGGGGCTCCTGCGTTTAAAGCAACCGCATATCCAGCTTTGTATGAGGGCGTGGATCCAATCTCTAGTTTGTCTGATGCAGAAAAAGTAGTGCTGCTGAGACAGGTAGATGGTGTTGCTCGTGCTGAAGACACTCGCGTTAAAGAGGTCAATGTACGTATTTCAGCCAGCCATGAAACTATGCTGGTGATGGCCAGCGACGGCACTTTGGCGGCAGATATACGGCCGCTGGTGCGCTTAGATGTGTCGGTCATCGTACAACATGGCGACCGCCGCGAACGCGGAAGTGCCGGCGGTGGCGGTAGACGCAGCCTATTTTCTTTGGCCGAAGGCGATTGGGCCGGTAACTTGGCCAAGGAGGCCGTGCGCATGGCACTAGTTAACTTAGAAGCCATTGACGCACCTGCGGGTCCCATGCCGGTAGTTCTAGGCCCTGGGTGGCCGGGCGTATTGCTCCATGAGGCCGTAGGCCATGGCTTAGAGGGCGACTTTAATCGTAAGGGCAGTTCTGCGTTTTCTGGTCGCGTCGGTGAACAAGTGGCTTCTACCTTATGTACGATAGTAGATGATGGCACTATGCAGGGGCGACGCGGTTCTTTGTCCGTGGACGATGAAGGTACTCAAACCCAGTCTACGGTGTTGATAGAAAACGGCATTCTAAAAGGTTATATGCAGGACAAATTGAATGCGCGCTTAATGAACGTTGCCCCAACGGGCAATGGTCGTCGGCAGTCTTTTGCCCATGTGCCTATGCCGAGAATGACCAACACCTATATGCTGCCAGGACAAGATTTACCCGAGGATATTTTGCGTTCAGTGAAGAAGGGCGTATATGCAGTGAATTTTGGTGGCGGTTCTGTAGACATTACATCCGGGCGTTTTGTTTTCTCCGCCACGGAAGCCTATTTAATTGAAGACGGCAAAGTTACCGCGCCTATTCGTGGTGCCACGCTAATTGGTAGTGGCCCCGATGTGATGAATAAAGTTTCTATGGTGGGTAACGACCTCAGCTTAGATGGCGGTGTAGGCGTTTGCGGTAAAGACGGTCAATCTGTCCCTGTGGGCGTCGGTCAACCGACGCTTAAAGTAGACGAAATAATTGTTGGTGGTACTCAGGCCAGCTAGTACTAATTACTCACTGGCGCTGTCACGTATGAATTTGAACAAAAGCTTTAGCGCGCGTTTGTGTGCATCACTGGCATGCTCAACATTGCTGGGTTTAGATGCTGCTGCTTTGACCACAACTTGACGCAGCTGTTGCCTATCAACTTGCGGGTACTGGTCGATAAAGTCCTTCATAGTGTCGGGCTGATGAACTAAGCGATCTCGCCATTGTTCAAGTTGATGAAAGAACGTGCGCGCGTCATTAGATTGGCCTTCTAGGTCGGCTAATTGTTTTTCTAGCGCCTCGGTGTCTATTTTACGCATCAGTTTGCCAATAAATTGCAGCTGGCGGCGGCCACCTTCGCGGCTAGAGATGCGTTGGTGGGTAGCAACTGCTTGGCGCAGTTCTATCGACATTTGAATGGTTGCCAGTACATCGGGTTTCATTTCGGTCAGCGTACGACCGACGAGTTGTAGTCGCTCAGCTTCACGTTTACGTGCTGTTTTTGAGAGGTCTTCAGACATTTTTAACTTTTTTGGAATAGTTCATTGGATTTTATAGATCATCAAACAGAATTGACGGAACTTGTGCAAGATATTCTTACAGAAGCGAAGCAGCAAGGTGCAAATCAGGCTGAAGTTTCGGTAAGTATGGACCAAGGATTAGGTGTTCGGGTACGTAAAGGCGAACTCGAAAATTTAGAATTTAATCAAGATCGTGGTTTTGGCATAACATTGTACTTTGGTCAGCGCAAAGGTTCTGCTAGTACGACCGACAGTAGTCTGGAAGCTATTCGAGATACGGTTAAGGCCGCTAAGAATATTGCCCAGCATACTCAGGAAGACGAGTGCAGTGGTTTGGCTGATAAAGCCTTGATGCCGACCCAGGCTATGGACTTGGACCTTTATCACCCTTGGAACATTGAGCCTGAGGAAGCTACCCAACTTGCCATCGAATGCGAAGCAGCCGGTTTAAGAGTGGACGATAGGTTGGTTAATTCTGATGGCGCTGAAGTGAGTACCCAACAAGGTTTGAGGGTTTACGGCAATAGTCATGGTTTTATCGGTAGCTACTCGGGTACTCGCCATAGTTTAAGCTGCGTGTTGATAGGCGAAGACAATAATGGCATGCAGCGAGACTATTGGTATTCCTTGGCGCGGCAAAGCAGTGGCCTTGATAGTGCTGTAGCCGTAGGCGAAGAAGCAGGGCGACGCACCGTTGCTCGACTATCTCCGCAAAAAGCGCCTACAGGAAATTATCCAATTTTGTTGTCACCACAGTTAGCCAGCGGACTGCTAGGTCACCTTCTTGGCGCCATTGGTGGCGGTGCACAGTATCGCAAAGCATCATTTTTGCTGGACAGCTTAGGTAGTCAAGTGTTGCCTAAATGGATGAGCTTGAGAGAAGACCCGCATATTTTTGGTAGTCTGGGCAGCGCCTATTTTGATGGCGACGGCGTGGCAACTAGGGTTAATGAATTCGTGTCTCAAGGTGCGGTGAGCAGCTATATTTTGTCCACGTATTCTGCGCGTAAATTGGCAATGCAAACTACCGGTAACGCAGGTGGCGTGCATAATCTAGATATTATCGGACCCCAAACAACCCACGCAGATTTGCTCAAGCAAATGGACACAGGCTTACTTGTAACTGAATTGATGGGTCAGGGCGTCAACGCTGTCACCGGCGATTACTCTCGTGGCGCGTCTGGTTTTTGGGTTGAGAATGGTGAAATTTTGTATCCAGTGGATGAGTTGACCATTGCCGGTAACCTCAAAGACATGCTTTTGAATATTGTGGCAATTGGCGATGATGTTGATATGCGCGGCAATATCCGAGCCCCAAGTATTTTGCTCGACGCCATGACCATAGCTGGGCAGTAAGTTTTTGGGCTAGCTATATACCAGTGTCGCCAACCCTAGAAAAACGAAAAATCCGGTGATGTCGGTAATAGTGGTAAGCACTACGCCACCGGCTATGGCGGGGTCTATGTTCATTCTCCGTAGCACGCTTGGTAGCAAGCTGCCGGCGACGGCGGCGACCAAAATGGTCACCATCATGGCCGTAGCAATAACGAAACCGAGCAGTGTATCTGAGAAGACCACTGCTGCTGCAACCGCCACCAACGTTGCCCATAACAAACCGTTTAATGCGGCGACAACAAACTCCCTGTTAAGCATCCAAAGCAGATTATTTTTGCCAATTTGGCCTGTGGCTTGGCCCCTAATAACTAAAGTTAATGTCTGTGTGCCGGCTATCCCGCCCATGCTTGCCACCACGGGCATAAGAACTGCTAGGGCAACGACTTTGACAATGGCTTCTTCGAATAGGTGAATTACGCCTGCGGCCATTAACGCCGTAAGTAAGTTGATGCCTAACCATACAGCCCTTCTGCGAACCGCTTTGTGCACCGGCGCAAAGGTGTCTTCATCAACGTCTAAACCCGCCTGGGCTAATACGGCTTCTTCTGCGTCTTCTATAATAACGTCGACAACATCATCAATAGTAATACGGCCTACAAGCAGTCCTTTGTCATCTGTGACTGGTGCGGAAATTAGATCTCGCTCAGAGAATATTTTTGCTACAGCTGCATCAGTTTCCGAGACATGAATAGCCGGCACATCACTGTCCATAATTTCTCTAACAGTCACTGTTGGATCCGATGTGAGCAGTTTTGCTAAAGGCAGCATACCCACGTACTCGTCCACACTATTTACCACAATGAGAGAGTCCGTAGATTTTGGTAGGTCCTTGCGTAAGCGCAAATATCTAAGAACCAGTTCAATTGCGTGACGTGGGCGTACGGTTATGGTGTCTGTATTCATCAGTCCACCGGCGCTGTCTTCAGGGTAGGACAGTACCGACTCTACCCGCGCTCGGTCCCGGGCATCTAAATTTTCTAATACTTGAGTGGTTATTGTTGCTGGTAGTTGCTGTAAAATGTCAGCGAAGTCATCGGTATCTAGTTTTTCAGCCGCCGCTACCAATTGCGCAGTATCCATGGCCTGCAAAAATTCGGCGCGCACATCTTCGCGCAAATACTGCAAACTTTGGTTGCGCGCCTCATTATCTAGTAGCTGCCAGATTACCCGTCTGGTATTTGGCAAGTTGGCCTCTAGCGCCATGGCGACTTCGTTGGGACGTAGAGAAGTAAGGAGGATTTTGGTTTCGTCTACACTACTGCGGCCAAGGCCCCTTAGAATATCTTCCAGCTGCTGCTGGTCGCCGCTTATCATTAGTCTTCTAATTCGCCAAAACCTGCATTGATCAGTTCGCACGCTGTACGAAAGGCGCATTCCTCGTCAGCGCCGACCACGCGCAGTGTCACTTGAGTTCCTACTGGGGCACCTAAGAGTAAAAGTTTCATTATGCTTTTGCCGTCCACTTCATTGCCATCCGTTGCCAAGGTAATGGTCGATTCAAAATGCTTCGCGCAATCTACAAATTTAGACGCAGCTCGAGCATGCAGGCCGAGTGGGTTAACTATGGTGAGTACGATTTGCTGCATTGTTTCTAGTTTCTCTGGCATTAGGTTGCTCGCCCAGCATAGTAGCTGGAACGATGGAAGGCTGCAGCAACCCATAAGTCAGGTTGAGGGCGGGCTAATTGCAATCGCAGCTTCAGGTAAGTAGCGCCAAAATGAACTTATAGAAATAATGGCAGACCAACGGAAGCTCATTAACAGTTATTTGATTTTTAGGCGTTCAAGCTCTCTATGTCTAACCAGTACGTTCTCGAAGTGCTCGCCAAAGTAGCGGGCCAGCTTTTCAGCCATATAAACGCTTCGGTGCTGTCCGCCGGTGCAGCCAATACCAATTGTCATATAAATTCTTTCGTTAGCCTCAAAACGGGGAATCCAGCGTTTGAGTAGCCCTGATAATTCTTCGAACATCTCTATCACCATAGCTTGCTCGTCGAGGTAATTTTCTACTTCCTGATTGAGGCCGGTAAGTGGTCTGAGCTTAGGTTCCCAGTGAGGATTAGGCAGGCAGCGCAAGTCAAAGACAAAGTCCGTGTCTACAGGTACGCCGTGCTTAAAACCAAAAGACCTAAATACTAAACTTATGGAAGATTCCTCTCGCAGAGTTATTCTTTCTTTGATTTGCTCGCTGAGTTGTTTTGCGCTGAGATGCGTTGTATCGATGATCAAGTTAGCTAGGTCGGCAATGCTGCCGAGTATGCGCGCTTCCATATCAATGGCTTGGCGTAGATCTATGTCAGTGGTAGTTAACGGGTGTTTGCGCCTTGTTTCGCTGAATCTTTTTACTAATGAAGGACCAAGCGCGTCCAGATAAATGATTTGCCTTTCAATGGAGGCGTTTTCTATTTTCATTAAGATGTCTGGAAATTTTTCCAGTGATTTGCTTCTAGCATCAATGCATACGGCGAGTTTGGTATTAGTGGAATCTTCATTGAGATATTCCATGGTCAGCGCTTCGAGAAGGCTGATCGGTAAGTTATCAATACAGTTGTAACCAGAGTCCTCTAAGACTCTAACCGCGGTAGACTTGCCTGAGCCTGAGCGGCCACTGATGATAATTAATTTCATTAGCTTCTATTCACCGCTGCTGCGTTAGCCTGCTCAGCAATTTCACGCTCAATAGTAAGCATCGTGGTGCGTAACTCTTCGTCCGTGGTAGCGCTTCGAAGTCTTTGCCTGAATTCACTCTCGCTAAAAATGTGCGCCAAAATTGCTAGCATCTCGAGGTGCGCCTTGTTTTCGTGTGTAGGCACGATGAGTACAAAAATAAGATCTACCGGTTCGCCATCTATGGATTCATAGTCTATGGCTTCGCTCAATGAGACAAATGCGCACTGCATTTTTTCACAGTTCATGCGGCAATGGGGAATAGCTACACCGTCTCCCAGTCCAGTGCTGCCTAAGCGCTCTCGCTCTGTCAGGCCATCATAAATTTCATTTAGCGAGTTTTCTTCGTCGTTAGCTTCCTTAGCCAAAGATTCGGCCACCAATTGCAGAATTTTTTTGCGGCTGTGCGCTGTAAAGCTACAGTGCACTTGTGTTGGTTCTAGAAGTTCTGCAATTGAAGGCATATGTGAAACGACTCTTTTCGATCTATTAAATTTTGGTCTATTAGTTTTAGGACGACGAAATTGTATGGTTCGGTGATCTGTCGTGGCTGCCATTGTGGCGGGCTACGGTCTTTTCTTTATGTTTTATTAGCTGCCGGTCAAGCTTAACTAATAGTTGGTCTATTGCTGGATACATTTCTGAAGCTTCAGCATTGGCGAATAATTCTGCGCCAGGTACATGGGCGGTAGCTTCCGCCTGATGAGATAGCTTCTCTATGTTCAAGACAACGTGAATTTGCGTAATTTGATCAGAATGCCTTTCTAGTTTTTGAAATTTTTCCCGAATATAGAGTTGTAGTGAATCAGTGAGGTCAATTTGGTGGCCGGTGATATTTAGCTGCATGGCTAATCTCCTTATTTTCCAATGAATTCTTCATTTCTCAGTGACAGAATACTCTTATTGTCCGCCCGGTTGCGGGTTAATGCTACACAAGTTGTTTGCGTTCGTTAGACGGGGGTATCGATAAAGATTCTCGATACTTTGCAACCGTACGTCGGGCAACATTAATATTCTGTTCCTGCAATATTACGGCGATTTTGCTGTCACTCAACGGTTTTCTCGGATTTTCTTCTGCGGTGAGTTTTTTGATAATAGCGCGTATGGCAGTACTTGAAACTTCCCCGCCACTGGATGTTCCCACGTGTGAGGAGAAGAAGTACTTTAGTTCAAAGAGTCCTCTTGGCGTTGCCAGATATTTGCGATTGGTGACGCGAGAAATAGTCGATTCGTGCAATTCGACTTGGTCGGCAATATCAGCAAGGATGAGGGGCTTCATAGCCTCGGGGCCGTGCTCCAAGAACCCTTGTTGCACTTCGACAATTTTTGTAGCGACTTTGAGTAAAGTGTCATGCCTAGTTTGCAGGCTCTTCAAAAACCAGCGGGCCTCCTGCAAATTATCTTTAATAAAATCTTTGTCTGCGCCGGAATTTAAATTTTTAACATAACCTGCATAGGTGTCGTTGATGCGCACCTTTGGCAATGTTTCGGGGTTCAACTCTACTAGCCAGCGATTGTTTTGCTTTCGCACTACGACATCCGGCAGTACGAAATCTGAATCTGCTGAATCAAATGCAGCACCCGGTCTGGGTTGCAGCGTTCTGATAAGGGCAACAATCTCGCTGAGTTGGGACTCTTGCAAGCGCGTTCGTTTGATTAGGTTGACGAAATCTTTAGCGCCCAGCAGGTCTAGGTGCTGGTCAACAACGTTAATGGCTTCTTCTAGCCATTGCGTGGAGGGGTCTAATTGCATGAGTTGCAATAGCAGGCACTCACGTAGATTCCGTGCACCTACGCCAATTGGATCAAATTGCTGCACGCGCCCAAGTATTTGTATGACGTCCTCGTCGTTGACTTGGTCATCTTCGGTCAAATTGGGGTCAAAAAGTGTTGTGCGAATTTCCTCAATGCTGGTAGCGAGCATGCCGTCAGTGTCAATGGCATCTATAATAGCCATTGCAATCACCCTGTCTGATGGCGCCATAGGTGTCAGATTTAGCTGCCATTCTAGGTGGTCTATGAGGCTAGGCTCGGTGACATTATTTGCTCCTGGGTCTAGGTCGAACTCACCATTGGCAGGAGCTGGGGCAGGCGACTGCGGGTAGACGTCATCCCAAGAGGAGTCCACCTCTAATGTTTCGCTTAGTGGTTCCGAGAGCTGAGCGCCGACATCTTGCTCAAGATCTTGGGCATCTGGATAGTCGTCAATTGGTCCTGGCTCGGCGTCAAAGTTTTCGTAGTTGTCTGTGCTTTCGTCAACTTCTGGTGAGTTTTCACTCCAGTCATCCTCAACTTCTAGCAGCGGATTACTGTCCAGGGTGGTCTGAATTTCTTGGCTTAGCTCCATGGCTGATAATTGTAAGAGCTTTATGGCCTGTTGCAGTTGAGGTGTCATCTTCAACTGCTGACCAAGCTTCATGGAGAGAGATTGCTTCATGAATTAATGCTGACCTTAGTAAAGATGTCATCGCAGGTCTGTTTGCTGGGCTTTTCGCCAGTATTTTTGTAAGGCAATTTGGCGCACACTTGAAAAGCCGCTAGCAAAGCACGAAGCAGAGGCACGCTGAGGTTTTCGATCTTGACGAATTGTTGTTCCTTTATATGCATATTCGCCCACAAACCATGGCTCTTTCCTAGATCCTTTATGCTATTCCCCAAAGCCCTCACCAAGATAGACCTTTTGTACAATTTTATTGGACAAAATTTCCGCTGGTTGCCCGTCAGCAATTATTCGACCTTGGTGAACAATATACGCTCGATCACAAATATCTAGCGTGTCTTTGACATTATGGTCTGTGATCAAGACACCGATTCCCCGCTTAGCAAGGTCAATGATTTCGTCTTTGATGTCATTCACGGAAATAGGGTCCACACCAGCAAAGGGCTCGTCCAATAGAATAAATTGCGGATTACTGGCCAGCGCTCGAGCTATTTCCAAACGTCTGCGCTCGCCGCCGCTGAGGCTTTGTCCAAGACTTTGGCGAACCGAGCCTAAGCTAAATTCTGCAATCAACGCTTCCAACCGTGCACTGCGTTGTTGGCTATCGAGCCGATCGTCTAGCTCTAGAATGGCCAAAATATTGTCTTGGGTGGAAAGGGTTTTGAAAACACTTGCCTCTTGCGGCAGATAACCTATTCCAGCTCTGGCTCGTTCATGCACGGGCGCGGTAGTTAGGTCTTGTGTGCCCAACTTAATATCGCCTGAATCTGGTTTGATCAGACCTACTAACATATAGAAACAGGTGGTTTTGCCAGCACCATTTGGTCCAAGCAAACCTACAATTTCGCCCTTATTTACGTTTAGCGAAACATCCTCTATCACAAAGTTGGTGGCGTAGGACTTGCGTAAGTGTTGGGCAGATAAGCTATCCATTATTCTTCATCAGCGCTTTCTAACAGCGTTGAACTTGAATCAATTTTTGGCAGTAGTAATTGCATCTGTACCCTTTTTTCGCCCTTGCCATCTCCGGCTTCCACTTCGCCAGCCAGGATGTCATAGCGAATAGACGGGCTACTAATCACATTGTTACCTTGAGTGAGTCGCGCGTTGCCAGTTAACACTAACTCATTTTTTTCGGGGAAGTAGATGATTTTTTCTGCGGCTGCTGAGGTGTCATTGGGGCGACCTTTGCTAGGGCTTGCAGCTTGGCTAAATCTAGCTGGATTGCCTGAAGTGGTAATGAGTTGTACACGATCTTGCGCGAGGTTGACTAAAAGTATCTCGCCATTAATTGCGACGCTGTCCATTTTCGCTTCTACATCGCCCGTATAGGTTATGGTGTTATTGGTCTTGTCGAATTCCGCGCTGGCGCCTTCGATAACGATTTCACTGGCAGCGCTGGAAGTTGCTGTAATACCGATAGATGGAAAAACCATCAGTGTCAGAGAGGCTATTAACTTTAGCAGCGATTGTTTGCTCATGGCGTGAAGCTGCGGTGCTTGGATATTTTTTTTGTGAGCCACTATATTCGTCCTCCTCTTATGTAAGGGGTAGAAAGGGTAGAAAGAGTTGATAGGCTGGGTAAAGCGGATTGGGACGGTGCTGGAATAAGCGTGCTTCTTACTCGTTGTCGATCATTTTTTGGGAATTCAATTCTACCGCTGGCTAGATCTATGATGACCCCCAAAGCCTGTGTTCTAAATGCTGATGTCTCAACAACGACAGCTTGCTCGGTGCGAACAGTTTGCGAATCTGGATAAACTGTTAGAGCTTCGCTGCTCAGACGCACATAGTCATTTTTGCTTAGGTTTTGTGTCACAGAGACTGTGCCGTTCAGAAGCAGTACTTTTTCCTCTGACTGTAAGTCTAAGCGAGCGCTGTTTGTACCTGGCCTGATTAGGCCGTCTTGTGCCTTGATAATCCAAGGGGAACTGCCTTGGTTGCTTAGCGTGATCAGCGGCGCTTGTAGATTGGTTGATTTGTCTGCCAAATACTGCTGCATTGACTTAGCTTGCACTTGGTAATGTACGTTGCCATCTGCTGCAAAAGTCTGCAGCAACATGTTCTTACCGTAGCTGTCTGGCGCGCGCTCCGAGTTATCCAGTGTTTTGGTTTGATCTTTAAAGGGTGCAGTTGCTTGTTGTAAATCTTGGAATGAGTTCGGCATAAAAATAGTCAGGAAAATTAGAGCGCAAAAAATAATTGCTGCTACGCGTAGTTGATGACTGCGGGAAAATATTAGCAGTGAATTTTGCGCCTGCTTCTTTATTTGCACCGGTCGCTGGTGACGCTTGCGCTGTTGATTTTTTGCTGCCGACATCAGTCGAAATCCCATTTGCCTTGAGCTTTGAGTATAAGTTCGGCCAGTTCCAATGCTACGCCCTCGCCACCGGCTCGCATGGTTACAAAGTCAGCCTTAGACAACACTACTGGGTGGGCGTCTGCGACAGTTGCGCGCAGCGTAATACTTGGGTGATTAAATAGCTGTAAATCTTGGATGTCGTCGCCAATAGCGCAGAGGTCGTGGCTCGGGAAGCCGTTCTCCATAAGAGATTTTAGCGCGTCTGTTTTTGATTCAGCGCCCTGCACCACATGAATAATGCCTAGCTCTTCTGCGCGCCGGCTGACCATTGGCGACGCCCGCCCTGTGATGATAGCTATCTCAATACCCTTGCTGGCCAGCAGCTTTATGCTTGCACCGTCGCGGACGTGGAAGTGTTTTGATTCAACACCTGCGTCGTTATAAATAATCCGCCCGTTAGTGAGTACGCCGTCCACATCAAAAACAATACCTCTGATGGATTCAGCTATTTGCTCAGAGGACATAACTTAGGCCTGTTGGATTAGTAGAAGGTTATAACCCATCCATGCCATAAGCATGACCGAGCCTTCAAATCGAGTAATCACGGCCCTAGAATTTAGACCGTAGGCGAACAGTGCCAGCATCAGTGTCAGCGCTAACATCATGCCGCTGTCTCGCCAAAGTGCCGCATAGTCCATGTCAGTAGCATGAATGAGGCCGGGCACTGCCAGCACTGCCAGTATATTCAAAATATTAGAGCCAACGATGTTGCCAATAGCAATATCCGGCTGGCCTTTAATAGCCGAACCAACGGTGGCTGCTAGTTCTGGTAAACTGGTGCCTACAGCGACAATTGTAAGACCAATAATCATGTCGCTAACACCAAGGGTGGTAGCAATATTAGTCGCAGCGTTAACGAGTATGTGAGCTGAAAACAGCAGTACTACAAGTCCAACAACCAGCCAAATAGTACTCTGCCTATTGGTCATTTCAGGCAGGTCGTCCAGTTCATCGGAAATTGCCTCTGTTGAATAGTCAGGATCACTTTGGGAGACCACTAACTGCCAAAGAATGTAGGTCAACCCGAGCAATAATATGATGCCGTCAACAAAGTCTAGGCGCCGGTCGAACAGCAGGATAACGGCCAAAAACGTGGCGCCCAGCAACCATGGCAACTCTTTGCGTCGGACATTGGCCGAAAATGGCAGCGGGGTGATGATTGCGGTGATACCTAAGACCAAGCCGATGTTGGCGATATTTGAGCCTATAGCATTGCCCACCGCCAGTAAGGAATTGCCATCTAAGGCAGCCATGCTGGCTACGACAATCTCGGGTGCGGAAGTGCCTACTGAAACTACCGTAAGGCCGATCATCATTTTTGACACGCCCATATTTGTCGCTGTTGCTGCAGCGCCAGACAAAAATTTGTCCGCGCTCCATATAAGAGCAACGAAGCCTAATACGAGTAGTGTAAGTTGAATCCACATGGATTTTGTCTGTCCTTAGTTAAAACAGGCCTTTAGTGAAAGCGCACTTTAGTCCGATCTGGTCCATGAGCCAAGCTGCTTAGGGCAATGGAGTGTATTTATCCAACATTCTGGTGTTAGAAGAAATAGCTAGGTAATGGTCAATCTGTTCATGATTGTCACCTTAGAATTGCGTACCATGTGAACTGCGAAGGTATTTGGTGTTGCTTTTGCTCTGAGTTGGCAAGAAACGGTGTCAAATGCAAGCAACACCAGAGCGCCACGCAGATTAGGCGCGGAGTAAACGCAAGCGCCTTAATGAAAGCGCCTCAATGAAAGTACAACAAATTAAGAAAGAAAGACTCTATCTATGCAAGATGAAATTAAACAACGTATCGAAGCCGCAATTACAGACGCGCAAGTCAGCGTCCATGTGGACGGCAACCGCGCGACGATAGAAGTGGTTGCTAGCCTTTTTGCCGGTATGAGCAGGGTCAAGAAACAGCAACAAGTATACGCGTGCATTGAAGATTTGATCGCCGGCGGTGCTTTGCATGCTGTGACGATTAAAGCTGGCGCGCCTGAATAGGTTTACGCACTATGGATAAGTTAAGTATCGATGGCGGTTTTAGATTGGAAGGCCAAATCAGAATATCTGGCGCTAAAAATTCTGCGTTACCGATTTTAGCCGGCTCTTTGCTCACCGCTGAACCGGTCATCATTTCTAATGCGCCGCATTTACATGACGTCACTACAATGATCGAGCTTTTGGCTTGCTTAGGGGTAGGCGTGTCTCTCGATGAGCGTATGAACGTAGAAATCTCGGCTCATCACCTAAATGATCTCTGCGCGCCTTACAGTTTGGTCAAAACCATGCGCGCCTCATTTTTAGTTCTTGGCCCCATGCTTGCCCGTTACGGCGAGGCTGAAGTGTCGCTACCTGGCGGGTGTGCTATTGGCTCGCGTCCAGTAGATCAACATTTGAAAGGGTTGGAATGCATGGGGGCAGAGATTGAAGTTTCTGACGGCTATGTCCGCGCCCGAGCGCCGAAGGGTTTAGTGGGCAATGATATTTATATGGATGTGGTAACCGTTGGTGGTACCGAGAATCTTATGATGGCTGCAACCCTTGCAAAAGGCGTGACTAAAATACACAACGCTGCCTGTGAACCGGAGATTATTGACCTCGGTGAGTTTTTGCGCACATTGGGAGCGAAGGTCACCGGTCACGGCTCACCAACCATCACTATTGAAGGGGTGGAGAAGTTACACGGTGGTAGTTACCGCGTGATGCCAGACCGTGTTGAAGCCGGTACCTACTTGATAGCCGCTGCCGTGACTGCGGGTAAAATCCGTCTGCGTGATGTTGAGCCTGATACTTTGGGCGCTGTGCTCGATAAGCTTGTTCAGGCTGGCGCCGATATCGAAGTAGGTGAGGACTGGATTAGTCTCGATATGCACGGTAAGCGACCTAAGGCCGTTGATATTGAGACGGCTCCCTATCCAGGATTTCCTACAGATATGCAGGCTCAATTTATGGCGCTTAATGTGGTGGCTGAAGGCACATCCACTATCCACGAAAAAATATTCGAAAATCGCTTTATGCATGTGCATGAAATGAATCGTTTGGGCGCTAATATTGAATTGCACGGGGTCTCCATGGCAGTAGTTCATGGCGTAGAAAAGCTGCGCGCTGCACCTGTTATGGCCACGGATTTGCGTGCGTCCTCTAGTCTTGTGTTGGCCGCTTTAGCCGCAGAAGGTACTACGGTTATCGATCGGATTTATCACATCGACCGTGGATATGAGACCATTGAAGAGAAGCTGCAACAACTTGGCGCTCAGGTGCGCCGGGTGTCTTAGTTGCCTATTTGTTGGCGTCTTAGTTTTTGGGCCTCTAAGCTAGGCTCAACTAAAAACGATATTGAGCAGGTGTCTTTGCTTAGCGCATTTTCGCTTAAAGCATTTTCGAACGAAAATTAATCAAGGCTTGTTAGAACTATGGGTTTAGTCATCGCGCTCAACAAGGGCCGTATATTTAAAGAGTGTTTGCCATTGTTGGCGGCTTGTGAGATTCAACCAAACGAGGATCCGGACAAGTCCAGAAAGCTCATATTTGATAGCGTTTCCGGCGGTCACAAACTCATTGTCACGCGCTCTGCTGATGTACCTACTTATGTGGAAAATGGCGTTGCCGACATCGGTATCACCGGTAAAGACACTATTCTTGAGTACGGCGACAGCATGAGTTTCTACGAACGCTTAGACCTCAAAATAGGCCAATGCAAAATGATGACTGCCGGGCCTGTGGGCGTTCCAGAGCCAGAGCACGTGCTCAGAGTTGCGTCTAAGTTCATTAATATCACGCGTAAATATTATCAATCCCAGAGTCGGCAAGTTGCGTTGATTAAACTCTCAGGTGCCATGGAAATTGCGCCTTTGCTTGGTCTTGCAGATTGTATTGTGGATATCGTAGATACCGGCAACACTCTGCGAGCGAACGGCCTTGAAGAGCGTGAGACCATTTGTGATGTTAGCACTCGCTTGATTGTAAATAGGGCTTCTATGAAAACTAAATTTGATGAAGTTCAAGCGCTCATCGCCAAGCTCGCAGCGGTTGTAGAGAGCTTGGATAAAGAAAAAAAGGTCGGACAGTGAACATGCGCCAGTTTTCTTCAGTTGCGGATGATTTTCCCCAGCAGCTAGACAAGCTTCTTGCTTGGGATATGAGTAAATCTAGCGATGTTGATGTTGTAGTCGCTGAAATTATTGCCGAGGTTCGGGCTAAAGGTGATGAGGCGTTGCTTGCTTATACCGAAAAGTTTGACCGTCTGGCAGTAGACTCAGTAGCAGAACTTGAAATTGCTCAAGACTCTTTGGCCGCCGCTTGGACAAAGATCGGCCCCGCTGCGCAACAAGCTCTACAGGTCGCGGCTACGCGCATTCAGCAATTCCATGAAAAGCAGGTTGAGGCGTCATGGTCTTTTACAGACGACTTGGGTAATCAATTGGGTCAGCGCATTAGCCCCATTGAGCGGGTTGGCGTTTATGTGCCAGGCGGTCGAGCTGCCTACCCTTCCAGCGTGTTGATGACGCTAGTGCCGGCAAAAGTGGCTGGGGTTGACGAGGTAGTGGTCACAGTGCCCACGCCAGATGGTGTGGTTAACGACATGGTGTTGGCAGCCCTTCATCTGGCCGGAGCAGACCAGGTATTTACTATTGGTGGTGCTCAAGCGGTGGCGGCAATGGCTTACGGAACTCAGACTATTCGCAAAGTAGACAAGATTGTCGGTCCTGGCAGTGCGTTTGTGGCTGCGGCAAAGAAACAAGTCTTTGGCCAGGTGGGTATAGACATGATTGCCGGGCCTAGTGAAGTGCTAGTGATTGCCGACGGTACTACGCCTGTAGAGTGGGCTGTGTTAGATCTTTTTTCTCAAGCGGAGCACGATGTTTCTGCCCAAAGCATATTGATTAGTCCAGATGCGGCTTTTATTAAAGCTGTTGCGGATAAAATTGATGAAATGTTGCCAAGCATGCAAAGGTCGGAAATTATTGCGGCATCTTTGGAAAGCCGAGGCGCTTTGATTCACTGTGCGGATGCGCAAGATGCCATTGCCATAGCTAATCGCATTGCACCGGAGCATTTGGAGTTGGCTGTTGCCGACCCAGAAGAGTGGGCCAAAGGTATACGCCATGCGGGCGCAATATTTATGGGCGCGCATACTGGCGAAACGTTTGGTGATTATATGGCAGGGCCGTCCCACGTTTTACCTACTTTTGGTACAGCACGATTCGCCTCTCCGTTAGGTGTTTATGATTTTCAAAAACGCAGCTCTATGATTCACATGTCAGCTAGGGGTGCAGCTCAGTTGGCTACGCAGACCGACCTGTTGGCGACCAGCGAGGGGTTGGAGGCGCATGCACTGGCGGCTCGCGTTAGAGGCCAGGGCGAGGTGCCTCTTTAGAGGGTGCACTTTCACGATAAGCGCCATAATAGTGAAGCCTTCAACAGATTAAGAGCAAAGAAACTCGATAGATGCGTCAAAATCCTGAAGAAAAATATCAACACAGCTTAAGCACGGGCGAGATGTTGCCCGACCCGGCCCAAGCCGAAGTAATGCGACGTTTAACTGACCTGTTTCAGCGCATAGAGCTCAGTGATAGTGAAAAAAAGGGCCTATTTTCTGGGCTCACAGTCTGGGCAGCAGGATTGTTTGCAAAGTCACCTATACAACCTGAGCGAGGGTTATATTTGTGGGGTGGTGTTGGTCGGGGTAAGACCATGATGATGGATCTTTTTTGTACCTGCTTGCCCGAGGACCGGACCTTGCGCATGCATTTTCACCGGTTTATGCGTCGCGTGCATGACAGTCTTGGGCGGCATTCGGGAACCACCAATCCGCTATATAAAGTAGCAGATGAATTTGCGGCCCAGGCTGATATCCTATGCTTCGATGAATTTTTCGTCTCAGATATTGGCGATGCCATGATCCTGGGCGAACTGATGACCGCCATGTTTGCCCGAGGAGTGAGTTTGGTCGCCACTTCGAATGTTGAACCTAAGAATCTTTATCTTAATGGTCTTCAGCGTTCACGCTTTCTCCCAGCAATAGACCAAATTTATCAATATTGTGACATCTGGGAAATTGATCAAGGCCAGGATTTTCGCCTGCGTACGTTGCAACAAGCCGAGCTTTACCACTTTCCGCTGGATGCATCTGCTAGGCAGAGTATGACTGCGAGTTTCAGCGCGTTAGCTTCGGAGGCCGAGAGCGAAGGCATTGCTTTAGAGGTAGAGAACAGAACAATACAGACGCAAAAATTGGCCGGTGATGTGGTTTGGTTTGAGTTCTCTGATCTATGCGAGGGTCCGCGAAGTCAGAATGACTATATAGAATTAGCCACTGTCTTTAGCACGGTTTTTGTCAGTAGTATTCCGACCCTCACTACTGATAGAGAGGATGCGGCGCGGCGCTTTATCAGTCTAGTCGACGAGTTTTATGACCGAGGTGTCAAATTGATCGTTTCCGCAGAGGAATCGATAACTGCTTTGTATCAAGGACAGCGTTTGGCCTTTGAATTTGAGCGTACGCAAAGTCGATTATTAGAGATGCAATCCAAAGAATATTTAGCAGGCGCTCATCACGCAGTGACTAGAAACTCGAAAGAGTCGAATTCTAAGTTGTAAAGCGCTTGGTGCTCCTCTATCATTCGCAGCCCGAATTTCCCGCGATGGTTTATGGTCGCAAATCTTATTAGAAGATCTAAATTTTGGGCTTGTCTGCTGGGACGGTCGTCACGATGTCCGTTGAATTAGTTTTGCAAAGTGCTACGTTGGCGTGAGAAATGCCGGTTGGGTGCTAGAGACGAGAGATCAGAAGAAGTAAATATAGGCGTTTACGCAAAATGGCGTATAGAAGTCTTTCTTTGAAATAGAGAAATGGTGATTAAGTGATCGGCTCCAAATTCTGTAAAGGACTTGGGCTGATAGAAGAGCAAACACAGAGCAAATGACGCACGACAGCGTTGATTAAGAGTTGACTTATAAGGTCAGCGCTGAGCAAAAGAGGCACACAATGAAAACAACAGTGAGTATGCGCGAGCAAGACGTTGAAAGATCCTGGTGGATTATAGACGCCGAAGATCAAACCCTTGGTCGTATCGCAACCGAGATAGCCAGCCGGCTTCGCGGCAAGCACAAGCCAGAATTTACCCCCCACGTTGACACTGGAGATTTCATTGTCGTCGTAAACGCAGAGAAAGTGCGCGTTACGGGTAACAAAGAAAAAGGCAAGTTGTACTGGCGGCACACCGGTTATCCCGGTGGTATTCGCAGCACTGATGTTTCCAGCATGCGAGCTGAACACCCCGAGCGAATGATTGAAATTGCGGTGAGAGGCATGTTGCCTAAAAACCCGTTAGGTCGCGCTATGTTCCGCAAGTTAAAAGTTTATGCAGGCGGTGAACATCCGCATGCTGCTCAGCAACCCCAGGCTCTGGAGCTACGCAGATGACAGATTATAATTATGGTACTGGTCGTAGAAAGACCGCGGCAGCAAGAGTATTCCTATCCACTGGTACCGGAAAAATCACGGTGAATGCTCAGTCACTAGAAGAGTTTTTTGGTCGAGAGACCTCGCGCATGGTTGTCCGTCAGCCTTTAGACGTGGCAGAGATGAGTGACAAACTTGATATTAAAATCACCGTTCGCGGTGGTGGTAACTCTGGCCAAGCCGGCGCTATCAGACACGGTATCGCTCGAGCGTTAGTTGATTTTGACGAGAATTTCCGTGGGCCAATGCGTCAAGCTGGATTCTTAACCCGAGATGCTCGTGCTGTAGAGAGAAAGAAAGTTGGTCTGCGCAAAGCGCGTAAGCGTCCTCAGTTCTCAAAACGATAAGACTACGTTTTTTTGCTCTAAAAGTTGACCAAGCGGTTGCCCCGCTTGGATATGTGGTAAACTTTTAAAGTTCGAGGAAGCCCCATCTTTTAGTGGGTGTGGTTTCCAATAGCGTGAGACTTTCGTTCTCCGCACTAACCATGACCTAGGCAATAGGGTCCAAAATGTTGGATCTTTTGTGGGATTCAGGGTTTTAAAAAATCTTGGCTACGGGACGTCAATAACGTCACTCCAGCCAAGGACAAATCATCAGATTATGGGAGCTAACTGCCGTGAGCGATGGCGATGTGGCTATAGATTCAGCCAAAGACGATAATACAGACGCAACATCAGGTGGCGTTAATTCAAATAGAAGATACTTTCTTATTCAAGCAACATCGGCGGTAGCGGCGGTGGGTGCGGTTGGAGCAGCTTGGCCTTTCGTCAAGTATTGGACTCCAAGTGCCAAGGCTCGCGCAGCTGGTGCCCCTGTTAAGATTGATTTCTCTAGGTTAGCACCGGGCGAAATGTTGAGCCCAATCGTTGCTTGGAGAGGGAAGCCGATTTTTGTCGTTTCCCGAGACGAACAAACTATCGAGTCTCTTAAATCAGATATAGCTGAACTTGCTGATCCAGATTCTAAAAACCTAGAACAACAACCAGGGTTTGCCGTCAACGCATGGCGATCTGCGAAGCCGGAGGTTGGCGTTTATTTGGGTATTTGTACGCACCTGGGTTGTTCGCCTAAGTACGTGGTAACAGATAATTTCGAAGCATCAGGTCAGGGTGGCTTCTTTTGCCCATGTCATGGTTCGAAGTTTGATCTAGCTGGCCGTGTGGTAAAAGGCGTTCCGGCACCGGATAATTTAGAGGTGCCTCCTTACCGGTTTGTAACCGACACGGTGATAGTAATTGGCGAAGAAGGTGGTGCTTAATGGAAAAGTCGAAATCTGAAACAGGGCCTACTAAGCTGGAAGCAGTGATGGGTTGGGTAGATAAGCGCTTTCCTGCGACTGAGACATTTGAGTATCACATGTCGAAGTACTATGCGCCGAAGAATTTTAATTTTTGGTACTACTTTGGCTTTCTAGCCATGTTTGTATTGGTTAACCAGCTGGTTACAGGTATTTGGTTGACCATGAACTATGTACCTAGCGGCGAAGGCGCTTTCGCCTCCGTGGAATATATTATGCGCGACGTTGAATACGGCTGGCTCTTACGCTATCTGCATTCCACCGGAGCATCTTTCTTTTTTATCGTAATTTATTTGCACATGTATCGTGCTTTGCGTTACGGCTCTTACCGCGGCCCACGTGAATTGCTTTGGCTGATTGGTATGGCGATCTTTATCGCGCTGATGGCTGAAGGTTTCTTTGGTTACCTTCTACCATGGGGCAACATGTCCTACTGGGGTGCCCAAGTTATTGTGTCGTTGTTCGGTGCAATTCCTTTCATTGGGCCCGAGTTGATGGAATGGATCCGTGGTGACTTTTTAATGTCAGAAACTACGCTGAATCGATTCTTTGCACTGCACGTAGTGGCGCTGCCGCTTGTACTGTGTATTTTGATCTTTGTTCACTTGGTGGCATTGCATCACGTTGGATCAAATAACCCAGACGGAATTGAGATCAAGAAGAATAAAGACGCTAATGGCATACCTTTAGATGGAATTCCATTCCACCCTTATTACACGGTGCATGACATTCACGCTATGGTCGTGTTTTTGCTGTCTCTTATACACATCTCCGAGCCCACGAGACGGACTCCTATCTCGT
>CAJXUL010000036.1 GCA_913060615.1 uncultured Gammaproteobacteria bacterium
GAGATAGGAGTCCGTCTCGTGGGCTCGGAGATGTGTATAAGAGACAGATATAATTAAGCACAACTTAAGCTATCTGCTGTTTACCCGTATTCGTACACTCAAGGCAGATTTGTCGCGCTTCGAAGTAGCACGGTTAGATGTGCCGGAGATTGATTTGGAGATCGAACTGTCTCGCCGCGAATTTGAAGACATGATCAGTGAACCGCTGCAGCGGGTGGCCGAGGCATTGGACGTTACCGTTGCCAAAGCCGGTCTGCGCAACGATCAGGTAGACATCGTGCTGCGCACGGGTGGGTCCAGCTTAATTCCTGCGGTCCGCAATTTGTTAGAAGATCGCTTTCCTGGTCGTGTGGTCGAACATGATCCGTTTACCAGCGTGGCGGCTGGTCTAGCCATTGCTAATTATCGGGGCCTGAGCTTTACGCCATAAACGGCATCACAAACCAGAGCATAAATCCTAACGGGCAGGCCGCTGTTTTAACATCTGCGGCTTTGCGCATTTAACGTAGCGCTGCGCGCTAGGCATCAGTTTTCTGTTAACAGGATTTAACTATGCGCTTACGCCAAGACGGACATCCATTTATTGAGGTTATTCAGACCTACTATCAAGGCTGTAATAGCCAAGATTTTGCCCTGATGATGTCTACTTTCACGCCAGATATTGTTCATTACTTTGTCGATCATAGCGCTGTTGTTGGGGCTAAAGCCCTGGCGAATTACTGGTGTAAGGTTGCACCCAAAACCCAAGCCAATTGGAAGCTAGACCATGCCGTGGTACAAGAATCTGAAGCAGTGATTGAATGGAGTATGCGTTGGGTGCCACCGCAAACGGGTGCAGTAGAAATTTTGCGTGGCTCTGAGTGGTATGTGTTTAAGGGCCAGCGCATCAGCGAAATTCGCTCGTATCACTGCAACTATTATCTCAATGCGGTGGAGAACCGCGAGCTACATGACTTTGATTACACTCGCCGAGGTTATCGGCAACCTTAAGAAAGTATTGCTAGACTGTTAGTCCGGGGCTGCGTCTTCTACTTCAATAGGCGGCTGCCATTGGGCGTCTAAAGTAGAGAAAAATGATTTCAGCATTCGGTAGGTCAAACCCCAAACAAAGTGTCCCCGCTCCAGCCTGTAGCCATTGCAAATAGTCGGCCTGTTGCCTATCGGATAAGTGTGGGTGTCGTGCAATGAGTTGGCTAATAGCTGGTCCATGGGTGCCCAGACTACTTCTGCTACTTCGTAGTTGGGGTTAAAGATGGGGTCGCCTTCAATCAAAAATACGTGGGGTGCGATGAGCATGTTCAGTACGCGCCCTCTGGGCTGCGCTCGCTCGTGATCCATAGCGCCTAAGTATTCTGCGTCGCTCAAGTCCAAACCGATTTCTTCTTGGGTTTCGCGTATGGCCGCGCCTTTCAATCCGTTGTCGTCATCTTCTAAATGTCCGCCGGGAAATGCCATTTGCCCAGACCAAGGGTCACCCGCTTTGTCTGCACGCTTAATAAACAATACATCGCACAAGGTGTCCGTGGGGCGCAGGATGATTGCTACTGCCGCTTGTCGAGTGGTCGCCTGAGGTTCTACAAAACTTGGCTTGAATGCATCCAAGTTTTCTCTGAATTTTTGAAGATTAAACACGCCTGATAGCCAAACCGAAAGATGTCATCATACATAACTGTAGGGGCAAGGTGCGACTTACGCTGAGGACGTTACATTTATTGCCCTATAGTGGGCTCGACAATGGTCTTTAGAATGGCCTAGATAGACATCTTGATTTAAGTGGGTATAAACAAATGAATGATCTGGTAAACGATGAAGCTAAAAGCAGCAGCACTGAGCAGAGCAAGCGTGAGGCAATTCTTGCCAGCGGCTCCAATCAATGTTTTGTCTGCGGCCCGGCTAACCCTATTGGCTTGGGTGTGCAGTTTCGTATGGACGGCGATGTATGCCGTGCCGAGTTCACCCCAGGCCCTGAGCATATGGGCTACGACAACGTCACTCACGGGGGCATTGTCTTCAGTTTGCTAGACGATGTGATGGCTAACTGGGTCTGGCTTCAAGGTGACAGGTGCTTTACCGCCAAAGCGGATATTCGCTATAGAGCGGAGTTGCCCGTAGGCACGCCCATTCGTCTTGAAGGCACATGTGTTAAGCGCAAAGGCCGGTTGGCTCAGATGGAAGGTAAGTTGATTCGTGTGGCAGATGACTTTGTGGTTGCGCAAACCACCGCGAGTTTTATGATGGCCACCAGCTAGAGAGCCAAGGCGTTGAGTCGGTAGCGAGTACTCGGCGGCTGAACTAAAGAAGTTGGTTTAAGTGGTTGCTCAAGTCCTCAATTAGGGCTAGCTTCGCCGAGGTTTTTAATCATAAGGGAATTTAGATATGGCGTATGTAACCGCTATTGTGATGTTGGCCTTAGTCCAATATTTTTATTTCAGCATTGAGGTTGGACGTGCGCGGGGGCGGTGTGGTGTTCCAGCGCCAGCTATCTCAGGCAATGACGAATTTGAACGCTACTTTCGTGTTCAGCAGAATACGTTAGAACAATTAGTCATGTTTATTCCGGCCATATATGCCACGGCTTATTACGGTAATCCGTTATATGCAGCGGCAGCAGGCGTGGTGTTTTTGGTGGGTAGAATGTTGTTTTTCAGATCTTATGTTAAAGACCCAGCCAGCCGAACGGTTGGCTTTCTGCTGAGTATGGTGCCAACCCTCGGTATGGTTATAGCGTCACTTGTACTGTCCTGCATGACCTTTTTGGGCTAACAGCCGCAAGCGATGTTACTGTTTTTGGTGCAGACAGGTCAGACAGCTCGCATGGTTAGATCGCAAAAACAGTAAGGCAGATTGCCTGCCTTGCTGTTTGCATTGTCTTATTGCCGCTTGCCAACAGTCCCTCTTTGACGGCGGTTGAGTCTCGCTACAAAATAACCAACGCTTTACGCCGGATATTGGCGTCCCAGCCATTCAAGTATCACTCGATTAGTGTCCTCAGGTTTTTCTTGTTGTATCCAGTGCCCACAGGGGAAGCTGGCTACTTCCAAAGTACTCACATGTTGTTCTAAGTTAGGAGATTTCGGCACCATGTCGTAGTCGCCATAAATCATCAGGGTGGGCTGATGAATGTGCTGCTCATAAGCACCTATAATCTCCCAGTTGCGCGTGAAGTTTCTATACCAATTAATGCCGCCAGTGAATCCAGAGTGTGCAAAGGCATCTAAGAACACCTGCATTTCCTCCTCGCTCATAATCGGATCCCCTGGCGCGCCATCCGCCAGCTTGGGGTCAGTCGCCAAATTAATCATGTTCATTCCCGGACCCAGTTCCACCTTCGGATAAAGCCATTGGCTGGTGCGGTAAACGTTGTTTAAAAATTGCTTTGCGTTGTTTGCAAATACTTCATCTGCCACACCGTACTGGCGGTTGAAATGGACCATGTAAAAATCTGGGCCCAATTTTTCTTCCCAAAAACTGACCCATTCGGTTGGCCCGCGTTCCATAAACGGCACACTGAGGTTAATCACATGTGACACTCTTTCGCGGTGAATCATGGCCATGTTCCAGACAATAATTGCACCCCAGTCATGACCAATAAAACAGGCGTCTTTGTAGCCAAAATGATCCAACAGGGCAGCAAGGTCGCCGGTCATTTTATTAATGTCGTAGTCAACTATCTCGCTGGGCTTGGTAGATTTGCCGTAACCACGCTGGTTGGGAACAATGACGTGATAGCCTGCGTCTACCAACGGCTGTATTTGGTGTCGCCAAGAGTAGGCGTGCTCTGGCCAGCCATGACAGAGCACCAACGGCTTGCCAGCGCCTGCGGTGAATACCTCCAGCTCTACGCCGTTTACTGCAATCATTTGCGCTTGTGGAAAATCCATGCCTGCTCTCCAAAAAAATAAAAGTAAAAAGAAAAATTTAGGTTAGCGGTATTTGGCTGCTTGGTCATTAGGACAGCGTGTTTAAATTTGCTCTTACCCAGTCTAGGGAACTTGCCAATCTCTAGGTTTTTGTGTTTTTGTCTTTTGGTCTTGGAAAGATCCCTCACCGTAAGGATCCAATTTTTTGCCAATACAACTTGCTCCAATACAACTTGCTCCAATAAAACTTGCTAGAGAGGGATGAACAATGAGCGACATTAATCAAAAGAAGCTAGAGGGCTTTGTTAAGCAAACGGGCGGCATGGTGGCCGCGGGCTTTAATTGCGCTATTTCAGTCTTGGGTGATCGGCTTGGTCTGTTCAAAGGCTTGTGGGATCACGGCCCGTGTACCAGCGAGCAGTTGGCTCAGGCGCTGAGTTTGCATGAGCGTTGGGTGCGGGAGTGGCTTTACCATCAAACCTGTATTGGCCAAGTGGATTTCAGTGATGAGGCCGCAATGTTCTCTCTCTCGCCTGAAGCCCATGCGGTATTGGTAGACCAAAGTCATCCGGCATTTTTGATGGGTGGTTACGATTCCGCCCTTGCTGTATTCCCGGCTGTAGAGAAGCTAGAGCAATCTTTTCGTAGCGGCATTGGTATGAGCTATGACGACCACGGACCCAATTGCGCCTGCGGCATTGAACGCATGGGGGCTTTCACCAATCAGTATCAGTTGGTGCCTGAACTATTGCCCCTTGTGCCGGGTATGACTGAGCGCTTAACCGCCGGCGGGGTGGTGGCAGACGTGGGTTGTGGCGGCGCAATATCAACCATAGCAATGGCCCAAGCTTTTCCAAATTCGCAGTTTATAGGCTACGACACTTCCGAAAATGCCTTGGACCGTGCGCGCGCAAATGTCGCTGAAGCTAGGCTGACTAATATTCGTTTGGTGAATCCCTTTGAGGAAGCTATGCCATCAGCGGATACGTTTGATTTGGTTACGACCTTTGATGTGATTCATGACACCCCTTATCCAGATGCGCTGATTGCGGATATCCATGCATGCCTTAAACAAGATGGGTACTGGCTGTGTGAGGACATTCGAGGCTTTGAGTCTTTTCAGGAAAACCTACGTAATCATCCCATTGCTGGGCTGCTTTATGGATTCTCAGTGATGGTTTGTATGAATTCCGGCATGTCCACAGCAGATGGCGCGGGCCTAGGCACCCTTGGTTTTACTCATGATTTAGCCAAGGAAATGACCGCCGCCGCTGGGTTTACTGGTTTTTTACAATTGCCTTTTGAGAATACGATGAATAACTATTACCTGCTTTCTAAGTAAACGCGTTGTTCGCGTAACACTCTCAGCAAGAGCAAGGGCGCGATCGATAGAGAAAAACAAACAGAAAGAGAAAAAGAAAGCCCAAACGTAAGCAGAAACGCCCTGGCAGCGAACGGACTACTGTCAGGTTGTCGCTCGCCAGACGCTGTTTGGTTCAACGCCAACGCTTACTCAATCTGGTATCGCGCTGCTCTGATTTTTGCCTAAGCAGGTTAATGTTCGTTGTGACGCGAAATACTTGAATATGGCGGTAAAAAAGTGGAGTCTGCTCGCTCCTTATTGATTAGAGCGAACTATGAGCGACGGCGAACATCGCGGACCCAAGGGCTTGGGTTTTGACACTTTGTCACTCCATGCCGGCCAAGTGCCAGATCCAACTACTGGTGCCCGAGCGACACCAATTTACCAATCGGCGGCCTTTGTTTTTCCAGATTCTGATGTAGCAGTGGGCTTGTTCAATCTTGAGCGCGCGGGTCATGTTTATTCCCGCTTATCTAACCCAACTAACGCGGTTTTAGAGGAGCGCATGGCCGCCCTAGATCATGGCGTGGGTTCCATTGTTACCGCTAGCGGCCAGGCCGCCATTCACTTGGCCATTACCACGCTGCTCAGCGCCGGTGATCATATTGTTGCCTCCAGGTCTTTGTACGGTGGCACCCACAATCTATTTCAGTACACGCTTTCGCGGTTTGGTATTTCTACAACCTTTGTTGACCCCCGTGATTTCGATGCGTTCACTCAAGCGATTCAACCAAATACCAAGGTGATATTTGGTGAAGTGCTAGGCAACCCTGGGTTGGAGGTGTTGGATATTCCTCAGCTCTCGAAACTGGCCCATGACCACGGCTTGCCGCTGATGATTGATGCCACATTTGTAACGCCTTATCTGTGCCGACCCATTGATCTGGGTGCAGATATTGTCGTGCATTCTGCAACCAAATTTCTCAGCGGCCACGGCGTTGTTGTTGGCGGCGTAGTGGTGGACGGCGGAACCTTTGATTGGCGCGGTAAAGAAAAATTCCCAACGCTGAGTCAGCCCTATGAAGGGTTTCACGATTTAGTCTTTGCTGAAGAGTTTGGACCTCTGGCCTTTATCACCCGTGCGCGTAGAGAAGGTATTCGAGATTTTGGTGCATGTATGGCGCCTATGACCGCATTCCAAATCTTACAGGGTTTAGAAACCTTGCCACTGCGCATGCAGCGCCACGTGGCCAATGCTTTAGAGGTGGCCAAGTACCTTGAAGGTCACGACATGGTGGAGTCTGTCAGTTATCCCGGTTTAGAAAGTCATCCAGACTATGCGTTAGCGCAAACCATGTTGCCTAAAGGCGCGGGTGCGGTGTTTAGTTTTGAGTTAAAAGGCGGTCGCGCAGCGGGTCGCACGTTTATTGAAAGTTTAGATATATTTTCTCATCTAGCTAATGTGGGTGATGCTAAATCTTTAGTCATTCACCCAGCGAGTACTACCCATCACCGAATGGACGAAGCAAGTTTGTTGGCCTCTGGTATTGGGCCAGGTTTAGTGCGCCTTAGTATTGGATTGGAAGACCCTGTGGACCTTATTGCAGATTTGAAGAAAGGTTTGCGCGGTGTGGAAAAATCTTTGAGGAAGCCATCATGATTTTGCAGTTGAATGGTGAACAAGTTTATTACGGCACCGGCAGTGGGCATTGGAAAAAAGACGCCAAAAGCATAGTTTTTGTCCATGGCGCAGGGTTCGACCACAGCATTTGGGTGATGCCCGCTCGATATTTTGCGCGGCATGGATTCAATGTGATTGCCCTAGATTTGCCCGGACACGGCCAAAGTAGCGGGGCGCTTTTAACCTCTATAGATGCCATGGCTGACTGGGTGGCCCAAGTCATTGGCGCGGTTGCTGATGATGCAAATGCAAAAGCCACAGTCATAGGTCACAGCATGGGTTCATTGATTGCCATGAACATGGCTGGGCGGCATAAGGCAACGGTTAAGCAAATTGCATTGCTTGGCACTTCCGCACCTATGTCGGTTACAAACCTGTTGTTAGATGCAGCAAAAGATAACCACCATGCTGCCATTGATATGACCAATACTTGGAGTCATAGCCAAAGAAGCATAATGGGGTCTAGCGACAATCCGGGTGTTTCTAATATTCACGCCGGTGAGCGTTGGTTAGAGCGGGCGGGTGAGAGCGTTTTATATACGGACTTGGCTGCCTGTAATGCATTTGATGCCGCAGAATTGCCGTCAGTTGAATGCCCTGCATTAGTCATTACCGGTGGTGATGACAAAATGACGCCGGCGCAAGCGGGTATTGCGGTTGCACAGATGTTGCCAAATGCACACGTTGCAAACCTTCCCAGTTGCGGGCACTCAATGCTCACAGAGCAACCCAATCAGGTATTGGACGCGCTTTCAGGGTTTATCTTGTCCTAGCTCATTGGCTGAGCTGTTGTTTAAGCGCAACAGTGACTGCCGTGCCTAGGGCCTGATGCTGACCGCTGAAAAAGTGGTCAGCGTCAGCGATAACCTGAGTCTTAACAGCGTGATGCTCGGTTAGGGCGCTGATGTCTACATAGTCATCATTTGCGCCTGTGACGATAGAAATTCTCTCTTCAATTAGCCCCGCTTGTTTGCTGAACGTCATGGCTGCATTAGGGGGGGCAATGAGGAGGGTTTTTGGGGGCGTGTTTTGTCCTGCGCTTGTTGCATGGGCTAATTCAGGTAACGCTTGCCACAGCATATTTGCGCCAAACGAGTAGCCAATAACCCATATCTCATTGAACTGTTCGGTTTGCGACAGCCATTCATAGGCGGCAATAACATCACCCACCTCTGGGCTTAGTTTGGTTTCAGTATTTATTGTTGAACTGAAATTACCTCGACCACTGATGCCTTGGCTTGCGCCGACACCCCGAAAGTTAAATTTAAGGGTGGCAATATTTTCGGCCAAGCAAGCATCCCCCGCAGTTTGTAGCACACCATCGTGCATGGAGCCGCCATACAGCGGGTGCGGGTGGCATAACAGAGCGACTACTGTGCAGGCTTGTGCAGGGCGGGCCAGTTCTGCTTCTAATTGCCCTTCGGGGCCTGCCATAAAAAATCTTTCAGTGGTCATATCTAGTCTCATATCTAGTCATATCAAGCGGCCCTTTCTAGTGGGTTGTGGGTAAACAGTTGGAGTATCCAACAAGTACCTTGCTAGGTAAAAGAGGATTCTTTTGGCACTGGATTGCCCGTGGATTTTTCGCCGTATCACGCTGCGCTATTTAAGGCTTGGATCCACTGATTCAGCTCTGCGAATTTGTGCTTAAATTGATGCTTAGATGAAAGGAGCAAAACGTGATTGATTTATATACTTGGCCCACACCTAATGGCCGCAAAGTCTCGATAGCCTTAGAAGAGTTCGGCTTAGAATATTTTGCCCATGCAGTGAATTTGCAAAAGGACGAACAGTTTACGCCAGAGTTCTTAGCCATTTCGCCTAACAATAAAATCCCTGCCATTGTTGATCGCAGTAATGGTCAGGCGGTCATGGAGTCTGGGGCCATCCTGATTTATTTGGCTGAAAAATGTGATCAGTTTTGGGGCGAGAACCGTTACCAAACCTTGCAGTGGCTGATGTTGCAGATGGGCGGCATTGGACCCATGTTGGGCCAAGTGCATTATTTTAAGAAATATAATTCAGGTAAGTCGGTATATGCCGAAGAGCGTTTTTATAAGGAGGCGCAGCGCTTATACGGTGTGTTAGATCAGCGGCTGGGTGAAGTAGAGTATTTGGCTGGAGAGTATTCTATTGCTGATATGGCCACTTGGCCATGGATCTCACGCTTCGAGTGGCAACAAATTTCGCTCACCGAATACCCAAATGTAAATCGTTGGTATGCGCAGATTGCTGACAGAGCCGCCGTGCAAAAAGGCTACGATGTGCCGATGTTTGTCAACGCTATTCCCCAAGCCGACTAGCCGGGTTAGCGTAGTTTGCTGGCAAGCTGTTGGATTAGGGTTTTGGCGGCGTCTTGGCTATAGGGCTGAGCTTCACCCACACCCCAGACAGGGGCAGGCCAGACTGCGTCATTGGTCTGCCGCGCAATGATATGAATATGCAGCTGAGGCACCATGTTACCCAGTGCGCCAACGTTCATCTTGTGCGCTTGGGTCACGCTCTCCAATACTTCTGAAACTTGGGCTATTTCATTGCTCACGGCTTGGTATTGCAATGCTGATAAATTGTGCAAGTCACGCATGCCGGCTACCTGAGGCACCAAAATCAGCCACGGATACCGCGCATCGTTCATTAGCAAGAGTTGGCTCACCTCAAGGCTAAGTACTTCAAAAGTGTCTGCCGCAAGTTTGCTGTGGAGTATGAAATCACTCATAAATTGGCTTCTTCAATTGTTTAAAACGGCTGGGTGCCGGCTATTGTGGTGCGGTGCATGACCCGGCGATAACCATTGTAGCCACCTTGGGCGCAGTGCATAACAGTTCTGTTATCCCACATGGTGAGCATATCCTCTGCCCAAGTATGCACGTATATAAACTCTGGCTTAAGGAGGTGGGCGAAGAGTTTTTCTAATAACTCATCGCTGTCTTTTTCAGTCAGTTCGTTCACTTTTAAGGTGTAAACCGGGTTAATCCATAGACCTTTGCGCCCCGAGTCTGGGTGGGTTCTAACCAATGGGTGTTCTTGTGTGTCCCATGCTTTCTCGCTGGGCAGAATTTTCATGCCAGTGCGTTCGCCGCCTTTTTTGTACGCCTCGTGGCTATAAGACCTTCTGGCGCTATGGGTTGTGGTCATGGCGTCTAGCTCATCACGCAGGGCCGGGTCTAGGGCTTCATAGGCACGAATACTGTCTGCATAGTGCGTGTCGCCGCCAACGGGCGGTACTATTTTGGCGTGTAAAATTGTTGCGCTGGGTGGCGTCAGTTGAAAGGACCAGTCTGAGTGCCAGCTACCACCAAAGGGGGCTATGTCCTCGTTAGGCTCGCGCCGCACTTCTAAAATATTGTTGTGGCCCTCTATAGATTCAACATAAGGGTCATCGCCGAAGTTGCCAAGGGATAGGCTAAATTGCTCTAGCTGCGGGTGGTCTAGGGGTTGGTCTGGAAAGTAGACAACTTGGTATTGGTGCCATACATCTCTGATTTCGTTAACTAACTCCTCAGAGAGTGGCGATTGGAGCTTTACGCCTTGGATGCGCGCGCCAAAGTTATTGGCATGCGGTGTAACGGTTAATTTGCTCAATGAACTTCCCTTATAATGGTTCACTCTCAATATCTGTAAGAGTTGTGTTTATAACTTGGGGTTTGTTAACTATTTTTTAAATAAGTAGCCAACAACGTGGCGATTAATATCCCTGCTGCAAAAAGCCTGAAGACGATTTGTCTAGGACTGACCTGTGTTTGCTCAACAGTCGGCGTTGATTTGCCATAACGGATACGCCGCAGAGTATAGGAAATGCCCCATACGACTAAAAGAATTAGACATAGTGGCAAGATGTAGCGGATAAAGATGAGCATTATGTACTTTTCTGTCTCTTCGTTTAGGGCCAAGAATCAAGAATCAAGAACTGAGCATAACCATCATCGCGGGCTTAAGTCTATCTTGGGTCGATCTTGGGTCTATCTCGGATTTAGGTCATACAATATTTGTTTTATTGAAGGTCTTTTTTTTGTCTAAAAGGGGGTAGTGCATCCGCAGAAGACTTCAAGCACAATGCGCAGGGCACAGAGGCGGTAGTAGGTGTAATTTTAGCTGCTATTAGAGTTAGCGCAGGTTACTACCGAGCAGCGAGAAAATTTGGGTGTGAAGAGAAAATGTGCTTCAATCCAGACCTTGAGATTAGCAATACTCCAATCCATATTCGAAATAGAACGGATGGTATTTAGAACTATGAATGAAAGAACAGCTGAAGAACGCGACGCTCCTATTTATGGATCGTTCCGTGAGCTATTTACTAAGGGTTTCGAATTTGACACCCCAACATGCGTATTCATGATCGGCACCCATCTTGCCGCCCTAGTGTTAGGGATTTGGCTTTTTGCCTACGCGCCAAGCGAATGGGTATGGGCCGCAACCATTTGGATTGTAATCCAATTCTTCCTTGGCTCAGGTTCAACCACTTTATATACCCACCGCCTTATTACCCATAAAGCCGCAAAGCACGTATCAGACCCGGTGCATTGGTTTTTCTGTTTTTTCGGTCAAATTTTTAGCGTTCAAGGCAGCGTGCGCCGCTGGTCGGCAAACCACTCACTGCATCACGGTGTGGACAGACACGGTAAGAAAGAACTCGATCCATATAGTGCTACTTGGTTTGATGGCCCTATTAGAAATTTTGCTTGGTCACATACGCTGAGTCACATGTGCAACCATCCCGAGTCGGAAGAATATACACGCTCTCACAATGCAAAACGCCACTGGATCATTATGTTGCAAGACAAGTGGTATGGCCTTTTGACGACGTTTTGGCTGTTTTTATTCCCCATGGCCTTGGGTTATGCCTTGGGTGGCTGGTATGGCTTTTTCGGTTTAATGGCGGGTTCTATGGTTGGCACCATTGTGGTGCAACACAACACATGGACAGTGAATAGTGTTACTCACATGTGGGGTAAGACTAATGGGCTAAACAGCTCAGCATCTAATAATTATGTCTGGTTAGGACCTCTAGGTGAGGGCAATCATCACGGTGATCATCACGACTACCCACGAGACTACCGCAACGGTTTTGGTGTCTCTGGCTGGTTGTTAGATCCAACGCGTTACGGAATATTGGTACTGCGTGCATTCAATTTGGTTCGTGGGCTCAATAGAGCCTCCGAAAAAGAAGAAGCCGAAATTATTGCGGGTCGAGAAATTGCTCAAGTGAGCAGCATGACTGCATTCAACCGTGAAGCGGCAGCATTGAAAAAGCAGCTCGATACACGAGTGATGGAACTGAAGAACGATTGGATAGAAGCTTTGGCCCACTGGGAAACGCTTAAGCAGGAGTCTAAATTACTTCAGCAAGCGGCTGACCGCCGGGACGAGCTGGCCAAAGAAATAGCCCAGGCTCGTGCCCATGTAAATAAGCGTAAAGAAGCGTTTTTTGCTGAGCTAGAAAATTTACGATCCCAAGCGATGGCTTTTTCAGCATAATATTAGCGAGTTAGTGCGGCCCAGTGGTTGGCCGACGGATAGTTCATCGAGGCGTGATGTCAGCGCGTTCGGTGATCGCTCGCTTAACCGACTCCATTAGACGGGTGATACGCGCTGGGGTAGCCTATTAATACTCAGCGGGCCCTTAATCCCTCTCTCTCAATTAGTTCTAAGTAGCTCTCCCAATCTTCAGCTATGCCCTCCAGCCAACCCTCACGTTTTCCCTCCTGACCTTCAGTGGTCTATGATCTGGGCTGCGCAGATGAATTATTGGATGCCTAGATTTTGACTCAATGGATGACCGAACACTGGCTAGCAATGGTGCTATTGCTGACTTACTCGTTGTTGCTTGTGCACAACGCTTACATAGGCAGCAAGGCGAGTACTGGCCTAGATGAATTTTATGTCGGCGGTCGCAAAATGGGCGGGCTTGCCATTGGCATCTCATTTTTTGCCACCTTTGCATCCACCAATAGCTACATTGGGCACGCGGGCAAGGGCTATACCTATGGGCTTGCATGGATGGCCATGCCGCTTATGCTCATTCTCTTCACTTACATTACTTGGCGCTGGATTGGCCCCAAGACGAGGCGCTTGGCCGCAAGGTTCGACGCGCTTACCTTGCCAGACTTTCTTGCTAGTCGCTTTCTTATAACTTTAGAAGGCCGGGTGGTGGAACAAAAACACCCATTACTCATCGTCTCAGGTCTCATCATTGTTTTTTGCAGTTTGCTTTACTTGGTAGCCATCTTTAAAGGCGTAGGGCACCTATTTGAGCGCTTTTTTGATGTGCCTTATGAAGTGGCCATTGGTATCGCGCTTGTTATTGTCATGCTCTACACCAGTGTAGGCGGCTTTGTCTCAGTAGTGCGCACTGATGTCATTCAGGGTGTTTTGATGATGATTGGTGCTGTAACCATTTTTTACTTTGTCACCTCTGCGGCAGGTGGCGTTGGCGCACTAGTGGAATTGAGCGAGATGCCCTCCAAGGATTTTCTCTTTGACCTAAATGGCGGCATACCTTTTGTTGTGTTGCTGGGTATTGCGCTCTCTGGTTCGTTAAAGCTGATTGTTGATCCTCGCCAAACTTCCAGATTTTATGCGCTTAAAGACGAGGCATCCCTGCGTCAAGGTATGTGGGCTGCGGTAATAGGCCTGACCATTGTGCAGTTGTGTTTGTACCCCGTTGGCATTTACGCCCATCTGCTGATGTCCGGGGTCACTGATACTGATTTGATCATTCCAACATTGGTTAACGATCCTTCGGTTTTCCCTATCTGGGCTGGGGATTTTTTGTTTATCGCTATTATCGCAGCGGCGATGTCCTCAATGGACAGCGTGCTGTTAGTGGCGGCGTCGACGTTTTACAAAAATCTGGTTCAGCCCTTTAACCTGTCCAGCGCACAAATATTCCCCCTAGCTTGGACTAGGGCCGCGGTTTTATTGCTTGCGGTAATATCTGCTGGGTTCGCTTTGAATCCGCCGGGCGATATTCTGGCCATTACCATTTTTTCTGGCAGCTTATACGCGGCCTGTTTCTTCCCAGCGGTTGTCTGCGGTTTGTACTGGCAAAAAGGCAGCGCCTCAGGGGTGTTGGCGTCTATGGCAGTGGGCGTAGTGACATTGCTCGTATGGATAGGGTCTGGTTTGAGCAGTGTGCTGCACGAGGTTTTTCCAGCGCTAGCAGCGTCGCTGCTGGTTTACGTTGTTGTCGGAGTGTATAGCCGCCAAGCGGTAGACCTAGAGCGCATGGTCTGTCTCTTATACACATCTCCGAGCCCACGAGACGGACTCAAGCTATCGCAACTACCTTAGAATTAACGGGCACTCGTTTCGAAGGTTTTCTGGGCGAATCCATGACATCTCACCGAACCCGTAGACTCAGCAATTTAATCCTTCGAAGGTTTGGTGCCCACCGAGCGCGACCACCAAACAGCCATTAGCCTAAACTGAACTATAAGTATGCCGAGGGTGATCAGCAATATAGATAGCGTGGCAGCGTTAAAGGGAGCAAAAACCCACTCGTAGATGCCATATGCCAACAACAGCGCAATGCTGCCGATAGCGAGTTGAAAGTCGCGCCAGCTTGCCGTTGTAGTGCCGGCAAAAAAATCGCCGTTATCGCCGTCCAGACGAGCCTTGCGCATGGTGCTATGAGCAATCCAATTTATCGTCAATATCAGCACTGCCACCAAGACCATCCATGGGCCAATGAGCTGCACGGTTAACATTTGAATGATTGAGAACTGAATTAAGCCAACTGCGAAGGGCATAACAAATTCCTGCATTGTAGGCACCCAGACAAATCTCGTTACATTGGTGGCGTAGGAAACCCAAACTAAAATAGTGCCAATTAGGGTGATCGAAACTTGTAGCCAAGACAGCAGTGCCTGCCAAGTTAACGCAAATAGATAAGGTGTTTCGATAATGAAAGACCAAAGTAATTCCAGCGCAAAGGCCTGCATTATGCCCAGAAGTGTCAGCACTAATGCGGGGACGTTATGTTTTACTCGGCTGGTGATGTCTTGCATAAGGAGCACCTTTTTCAGAGGTTAGGGAGATAGTGGTGATAAGGTTGAAAGGAGTGCAGTGGGCCTAACTAATAACGACAGTTTGGAGCTTACAACCCAATGGCCATCAGTATGCGTAGTTTTTCTTGTTTAGAACCTACTGTTGAAAGCTGCTTTGAATGTCCAGCGCCCTTATGTTTTAGGGTCGCCGGACGTCTATCGAGTTACTTGTTAAGAGCTCGCCTCAATGGTGACGCGTTTAATGCTTGGGCGCTCAGCCAAATGCTCTATCAGCCCTGCGATCTGCGGGTAGTCAGCCAGGATGTCTTTATTAAACATCTTCTTACCAATGGTTGAGGCCAAACCAAAGGAGTAGTATGTATATAAGTCCGCAATACTGAATGTGTCACCGGCTGCGTATGGGCTACATACCATCAGTTGCCCAACAGCCTGCATACCTCTATCCAAGTCCCTTTCCGTGCTGGCTTTGGTTTCATCGCTCACAGGCGTGTTGAACAATGCTTCTGGTAAACAGCGTCTTGCCACTAGCTCTACATTCAATTTAATGTGGCAGGCAAGTTCTACAGCTTTGGCCGCCGCAAATGGATCAGCAGGCACCATGGAGGGTGATGGCTGTAGGCGCTCTAGATAGTCAATAATGGCCAGAGACTCTGAGATGTACTGACCATTAACGCCAATTGAAGGCATTTTGCCCATAGGGGTTCTAGCTAGGTTGTCGTCTTTTTGGGTGGGCGGCGCTTTCACTTCTTCAAAGTCTAAGCCTTTTTCGATGAGTACAGCTTTTACCAGGCTGTAGTAGTTGCTCATTCGTAGTCCGTATAACTGGATCATAAGTCTCCCTCAAATTTTGTTTTATTTTGTGGGTCGAGTTTAACCGACTCAGTCTTGAATTTGCACGGTACTGTTTTGGCGGCTGGCGCCCAAGTGCGTCAAATGCTGCTGCCCCGAACGTTTTTCAACACATTTTCTTAAACATTGGCGAGCGGTTTTTGGACTTATGAACAATTATTGCCCCCGGGTTAAGCAAGTTGCCTATGATGGAGGCCTAGCTCAGCAAGCGTCAAGAATTGAGGAAAAGAGTCCATTGCAGCCCGATATAGAAAACCTTAAAGATGTGATGCGAACGTACGAGCGGATACTGGTCATTTCTGGCGCAGGTATTAGCACCAACTCCGGTATTGGCGATTACCGCGATCAAAATGGTGACTGGAAAAGAGTTCAGCCTGTGAAGCACCAGGCGTTTATGGCCAGTCATGAATGGCGACAACGGTATTGGGCGCGCAGTCAGCTGGGTTATCCGTCGTTTCTGCAAGCGCAGCCCAATGAGGGTCACCGTGCGTTGGCCCAGTTAGAGGCCCAGGGCAATGTCTTTGCACTGATCACCCAGAATGTGGATCGCCTGCACCAAAAGGCCGGTCAGCACACTGTCATTGATTTGCACGGTCGCCTCGATCAGGTGATCTGCACAGCGTGTGGTCAATTGGAAGCGCGTGACGATATTCAGCTTTGGCTAGAAGCCCATAATCCTAGCCTACAAGCGGAGGAATTTGTGCCTGCACCAGATGGCGATGCTGATTTGGAGGTGGAGTTTTCCCAAATACAGGTGCCGGGCTGTTCGCTCTGCGACGGCATTCTCAAGCCTCATGTTGTGTTCTTTGGCGATTCGGTACCCAAACCCGTTGTTGAGCAGGCGTACTCTTGGGTGGATCAGGCCGACGCAGTTTTGGTTGTAGGCACTTCACTCATGGTCTACTCAAGCTATCGCTTTGTACGTAAGGCTAATGAGCGCTCAATACCCATTGTCGCCATCAATAACGGTGTTACTCGAGCAGATGCACTATTTGATATGAAAGTGAGTGGCGATTGCTCGGAGCTGTTGAACCAGCTGATTTAGTGGGCCTTTTTGGATTTATGCAGATCTATCCAAATCTGTGCAAAACAGCAAAAAGGAGTACAGTTGAGGGCTCTAGGTGGCTGTTTGGGTAAACCCTCCAGTCATTCAGAAGCTCAATAACGGTCTAATTTTTAGAGGGTGAATAGTGATGAGATCCGTTAACTTTTTTCGCTTTTTACAACTTAGTAGTCAACGACTGGTGGCCCGCAATGCTCAATGGGCAATTGGCAAATCTACGGGTTCCTTCGTGATGCGATTTGTGCCGATATTGCTGGCGGTACTGATCAGCAATCTTTGGGTCAGCCCATTGGCAATGGCAGAGGCCAATGCTCAACCGCAAAAGGAAAATCCCACTTCCGCCGACGATGCTTCAGTCAGCAATAGTGATGCAGACCTTGAGCTGACGCTTGAAGAGATTCTTAACCAAGACCCGCAAAAAGAAGATTATGTGGAAGAGCGTAATTGCATATCCACTCATAGAATTCGTAACGTTAAAGTTTTAGACGAGCACCATGTTGTTTTCAATATGCGCCGCAACAAGCGCTACTTGGTCCAGTTTAAGCACCGCTGTTTTGGGCTTAAACCCAACCAACCTGTTAGTTATGAAGTGAACTCCTCGCAAGTGTGTAAGTTTGACTCCATTCAAGGTTTAGAGGATTTTGCTGGACGCCTGCAGGCTGGTCAGCGTTGTCGAATATCGGGTTTTCAAAGTATTTCTGAAGAACAGGTGACTGTGCTCAAAGAGACTCTAAAGAACGATAGGCAGCGCGCCCGCGAGGAGCGCAAAGCCAAGCGCGAGGCCGAACACGAAGCGCGTAAGGCCAAACGTAAGGTCTAGGTCAGCCTCGATAAGCGCAGACCTGCTCTCTACAGGCAGGTCGGCGCTATTGTCTAGCGCTAGCGATCTAGAACGCTAACGATCTAGAACTATATCCGCCAACTGCTGCAGTTCTACTACGCTACGCGCAGAAACATTCAGCGAAGTCACTGGGGTTTCATCCCAAGCCTGTAGCCTGTCTTTAATTTTGTCTACTGACCCTACAAGAGATATTTCGTCAGCCAGTGTAGTAGGTACTGCCATGGCCGCTTCGTCTTTTTTGCCAGCCAAATAAAGATCTTGAATCTTTTCAGCTTCCGCTTCAAAACCCATACGCCCGATTAATTCTTTGTGGAAGTTGCGATCTTTGGCGCCCATGCCGCCTATATAAAGTGCCAGCATATGTTTAATGGGGATTAGCCCCTTTTCTTCATCGTCAGTAATGTTAACAACAAGCCCTTGAGTGACCTCAAAGTCTGCCTTGGCATTAGATAAAGATGCCGAATAAACGTCTTGTCTGAATGGTGAGTAGTACAAGGGTAGCCAACCGTCTGCAATCTCGGCTGCTAGCGCTACGTTCTTCGGTCCCTCAGCACCCATCATAATGGGTAGGTCCGCTCGAAGCGGGTGAACAATAGGCTTCAATGGTTTGCCTAAGCCCCAAGAGCCTTCTCCAGTAAATGGTAGTGGGTAGTGCTCGCCGTCGTTAGAAACAGGATTTTCTCGCGCTAAAACCTGACGAATAATGTCAATGTACTCGCGGGTTCTGGCCAACGGTTTGGAGAAAGGTGCACCATACCAACCCTCTACAACCTGAGGGCCAGATACACCTAGGCCAAGAATCATACGACCATTGGAAAGGTGATCCATAGTTAGTGCAGCCATTGCCATAGCGGTTGGCGTGCGCGCAGAAATTTGGCAAATACCTGTGCCCAGGCGAATCTTGCTGGTCTGCGCGCCAATCCATGCGAGAGGGGTAATGGCATCGCTACCATAAGCTTCGGCAGTCCAAACGGAATCGTAGCCCAACGCCTCGGCTTGTTGCGCCATTTGAATATGGTGGGTGGGTGGCGTTGATCCCCAATAACCCAGCATCAGTCCTAATTTCATGTCACTCATTGTCCTCTCCTCATTTTATTTGGCAGATTGCATTCCACGCCTCTGAGCGATCTGCCCAGAGTCTTTCAACTCTGCCCTTCAAATCTGTTTTTTACCTCAGCGTTTTAACGCTACCTTTCGACTCTTTTCTCAATTACAGAGTGCAGCTATGTGCTAGCCCCATGGCCATTTGCTGCTTTCTGCCGGTCAGCTAGGGTCTCTAAGTTGGCCTGGTGGCTTTCACGGTCTATTTTATAATGTGAGACAACCCAAATCGCAAATAGACAAAGCGAGCAATACAGTGGCAGGAAGAAAGTTGCTAGGTCGTAACGAATCTCCCAAGTCACTTGAGTGACCGAGGTAATACCGTCTAGGCCAACCAGAGAAATGATGGTTCCTGCGGAGATGATGCCTCCGGCTGAAACGGCTTTGTAAGCAAAGCCACGGGCGGCGTAGAACAAACCTTCAGAACGCCTTTGTGTATGCACTTCACTGTCTTCCACAACATCCGCCATCATAGAATCTAGCAATACGTTACCTATGACTAAGCCAACTACTTCAGCGACGATGAACATGGAATAGCAGGCTAGGCTCAGCCAACTACCCATTTCGGGCCAATAGCCGCTGAGCAAAAGGATATAGGGAACCGGATAAAGAGCGAGCCTAAATAGCAGCGCGCAAATTGCGGTTCGTGGTTTGCCGTAGCGGGTCGCAAAATACGGTGTAGCCCAATAAGCGACGACGGGCGAAATTAAAACGCAAATGCCGGTAGTGGCTATTTGGTTGCCTGAAAAACCAAAGAAGTAGACAGTATTATACAGGTAAAGGGCTGTACCTAAGCCGCCGGCAATACCAACCACTAACCCGTAGCCGAAGAGCGAGCCAAAGTTGCGGTTTTTCACGCTTTGGAAAATTTGTTTAATTTCCTTAGCGATTTCGTTGAGTTTAAAGGTGTCGCTAGGTCTCTCTAAGCTGGCGGCGATTTTTTGCGTGCCTAAGGCAGACATGATAATTGTCCCAGCAATAATGATTGCGCCTACAGTTCCGTAAATTGCGTAGCCCGTAGCTGATGCAACACCATATGCACCCACCCAGAAGAAAAAGTTTACGGTGTGTATGCCATTGCCACCGTACCAGCCAAAACCATGGCGTAGGGCTAGCCAGCGATTGCGTTGGTCGTAGTCTTGTTCTAAATCAGGCAGTAGTGCGGTAGAAGGCACTTCAAATAGGGTGGTGCCGGTGCGTATAAGCAAAGCCATGGCAAGGATGTACCAGAACCCAGTCATAGGCGTGTCTATATCAATCACTGGATTAAACAGGGCGTAAAATGCGAAGGGAAATATGATCAGGCTAGAGTACATAAAAGGGTGCCTGCGACCATACTTAGAATTGGTCTTGTCAGACCAATGCCCAAGCAGCAAGTCTGAAACAGAATCCCAAAGCATGGCCAGCGCCAAGGCAATGGCAGCCAGGTAGCCCGGAATACCCAGCACCTGATTGGCGAAGATCAGCAGGAGATAACTGAAGGCATTGTCTTTAATGCCATAGGCCATAGAGGCGGAACCGTAAAACCAAAATATAGGTCGTTTTTCTAGCGGTATTGGGTCGTATTTGTCTGGCTTACTCAAAGGTAGCCTCCCGATATTGTTATTATTGTTATATTTTTACGAACCTTCGTTGTTTAACTTAGCATTAGTTAGGTCAGTTAACTTATATTTCTGTCTCTTATACACATCTCCGAGCCCACGAGACGGACTCCTATCTCG
>CAJXUL010000037.1 GCA_913060615.1 uncultured Gammaproteobacteria bacterium
GAGATAGGAGTCCGTCTCGTGGGCTCGGAGATGTGTATAAGAGACAGGTACTAGATGCCTATGCTTTGGAATCATTGGCATTTGGCTCGGATTATATTATTCCCAAGCCCACTGATCCGCGCCTACTCAGTGATGTGGCTGCGGCTGTTGCACAAGCGGCAATTGACAGTGGTGTCGCAGGGAAACCTTATCCCAAGCATTATCCATTAACGTCAGTGCAGGATGTTTTTCCAGGCGGTAGCTAGCCGCTGGCTGATTTGACTGCGGGGCGCTTTGCAGCCCTCGCAGAGCTGGGTCGATAAAACTTCTTAGTTGTTAACGGGGCTAAACCTCGTTTTGAGCACTAACAATCCAAACCGCCGCTTCCAGATTCAGACCCTCACTGGTCATGTGCGGGCGAAACATTTCTTTCACCGCATTCAGTGCTTTGTCTTTTTCTGCACCTTCAAGGGTCGCAACAGCGTTGGCTGCCGGTCCGATTTGTGTCTGAAAATATAATGCATCGTCCAAATTGTCGGCTATGTGCAGCGGGGTGTTAAACGATTCAACTTGCACGTTAGCGAAACCGGCTTTGCTTAATATGGCAAGCACGTGCGCTGGATCGGAAAATGCAAACGGGCCGGGTGCATGTGGAATGGGTGGTGTTGCAGCAGGCGGCATGAACGGCTGCACAGCTTTGCCTGCTAAAGACATCCATGGGTTTTCACTCGGCGGCTGCCAGCACACAAAGACCATTCTCCCACTAGGTTTGAGTGCTTTGCGCAAATTCTTGAACGCCGCCTCTGGGTCGGAGAAAAACATCACGCCAAAGCGCGAAAACAGTAAGTCGTATTGCTGAGCAAACTCCGCTTCTGCGGCATCTGCTTGCTCAAAGCCCACATTGGGCATTGAGCTAGCTCTGACTTGCGCATGAGCCAACATGGGTTCTGAAATGTCAACGCCGGTGACAGAGCCGCTACTCTGGCTTGTCCCTAGGGCAATACTTGTGTCACCGCAACCACAGCCAATATCTAGCGCAGATTCATTGGCGGCAAATTTTGCCGCCGCAAGTCCAGCCTCGGAAAGTGGTGCCAGTAGGTGGTCTAAATGCGCCTGTTGGGCAACCCATATGGTGCCCGCTTGAGCATTCCAGTATTTGATTTGCTCTGCGTTACTGCTTTTGTCATCGACGTTGGTCATTGCGTGCTCCTAGTGGCTTTCACTGCCTATTGTGGGGTCGACTAATATTTTTGCGTGCACTTCTGGGTTGGCCAAATCTTCGAAGGCCTGTGCTACCCCGTCCAAGCCTACGGTAGCTGTAATTAGTGGTGCTACGTCAACATGTCCCTCGGCAATGCTATGCAATGTCTCAGCGAATTCTTCCGGCGTGTATGCTAATACAAACTGCAAATTGAGTTCTTTGTTGACGCCAACCAAGGGCCTGAATTGATCCGATTCCATGCACACACCAACAACGACGATTCGGCAGCCTTTTTTCGCTCCGGCCATTATTTGGTCGATGACCCCAGGCACACCTACACATTCGAAAAACACACCCTCTCTGAAAGATTGGCCGGAGAAAGGCTCCACCGGCATTGGGTTACCGTTTACATCCGATTGGGCTAACTGCGCCCAGGTTTCATAGGGCGAGGTTTTGCTAGGGTCTATGGCCTGATCTGCGCCCATCAGCTCTGCCAGCTGTCTGCGCTTGGCGCTGTAATCTACTGCGATAATTGGACCAACCCCCATCTGCTTGAGCGCGCTGATCACCGCTAAGCCCACAGGGCCGCAACCTATGACTAAGGGTATCTCGGACTTGTTTAACCGGGCCATGCGCACCGCATGTAACCCAACGGCCATGGGCTCTGTTAAAGCCGCATGTTGGGTAGCTAGACCGTTAGGCACAGCTAGCAGCAAAGATTCTGTGAGAACCATGTTTTGGGAATAACCGCCTGGTACGACATTGGAGTAACCCACAGTGGATGGCTCGCCGTTATGCACGGTCATTGGAAAGGAGCAAACACGAGTGCCCGCTTTGAAAGCGTGGTTGGTACCTGGCCCGTGGTCGAGGATTTCGGCGCAGAACTCATGACCCATGACAATGTCTTTACTCAGATCCATTGCAAACGAGCCGCCTGTTTCAATAGAGGTTTGCACCATTTGATGGCCGTGCTTCAGCGCGTGTAAATCCGAGCCGCAAATGCCACACGCGAGTGTTTTAACTAAAACTTCGCCTGCGCTGGGTACTGGCATAGCCATATCATCTACAATAATTTTGGCGTCGCGCATAATTGCTGCTTTCATGGAATATCCCTTCATCTGTATGTACTTTGTAAGACAGAATACTAACCCAGTCTTTGAGCATTTTGAGCAGGTTTGCGCTGTTAATTTTAGGCCACTTCTCAGCTAGTCTAGGGCAGCTTGATAGATGCATTGAGAAGGCATAAGTTCGCAACTACGCGAATATGCCATAGCAATAGCCAGCTTTTCCTATTTAGACGTTAACTGATGTCGGAGAGATCAATAATGGTTCAATTAGTCCCAGAAGAAATTCAGACAAAAGAAGTTTTGCATTGGGAAGGTGTCCATCTGATACATTTTGCAGATTCAGCGTGTTCACAAAAGGCACGCATTTTTCTCAATTTAAAGGGTATTAGTTGGGTTTCTCATCCGCTTAACTTAACGCAGCAAGACAACTATAAGCCGTGGTTTTTGGGTATTAACCCAAGAGCCTTGGTGCCAGTTTTGGTGCACGACGGTGAAGTGCATATTGAAAGCAATGACATATTGGATTATCTGGACGAGACTTTTTCTGAATTAAGACTGATTCCTGAGGATGACCGCGAAGATGTCATGGCGGGTCTTGAAGAAGAAAATCAACTGCATTTGGATATGCGCTCGCTGACCTTGCGTTTTGTGGTGCCTGGGTTTTTGGCTCGTAAACGTCCAGAGGCACTCAGTTTATATGAGCAATCTGAGAATATTATTAATGGCGAGGCAGACCCGAGAAAAGAGATAGAGCTGAGTTTTTGGCGCACTTATGCTTCAGAAGGTATTTCGGATCGCCGCGCTAATGAAGCGGCACAGAATTTTTTTGCAGCTTATGAATTGTTGGAGCAGCGGCTAACCCATAACCGCTATTTGTCCGGCGGTGAAGTGACCTTGCTAGATATCGCTTGGTTTATTTATACCCACCGCCTGTCGATGGCCGGGTACCCTTTTGCCAAGCTGCATCCAAAGGTAGCTATTTGGCACGCCCATCTTTTGTTAAAACCAGAATTTGCTAATGAAGTGCAGGTGGCAACCTCGTTGAAAATGATTACCTCCGCTATGCAATTGATGCAGCTGATAACAGGCACCACTTTGAGTCACATTGCTGAATTTTAGCCTAGTAGTTATTGCTTAGGGCTTAGTATACAAAGTGTTGGTTTCTCTTCAGTCGGTTAGTGATTCACTCTAAGTGTTTCGTCAAAGTCGCTGTTGGTTGCCCGCGTAGCCAATATTTTTATGCGGGCCGCTTTAATGTCGGCGCTTCTATGGTTCAAGATCGATTTCCTGTAACTCTCTTTAGATTTTATCGTCTTCCAGTATAAGCGAGTGTTAGGTCGACGAGCATCTAGTAAGTCTTCCAACATTGTTACTATGTAAAGTCGTTCCAATAACACCATTAGTTCAATATCTATTTGGGTGAAAGTTTCGCCAGTGATCCAAGGTTCGCCGTGCTTACTTAGAGAGTCTTCGACTTTGTCAAGTTGGGCCTCAATTTTCTCCTTTGCTGTTTCGAACGCATCATTTAAATTTGGGTTGTCCACTATGGAGAGCATGGTCAGCCCGCGTAGGGTTGGGGTGTTTAGGTCTTTGCGAAAAAAGCGGCTAAAAATACGTACGCGCAGCAGGGGTTGAGAGGTTAAGCGTTCCAAAATTGCTCCCATAGCTGGCAGTGCAATTGTGAAAATTTCATTATTTTCGGTGCTACTGACGACCGCAAAATTGTTTTCATCTAGACCTGAAAATGCTTTTAAAAAGCATTTCAATCGGTATTTTTCACCAGTCGTAGTCGGTAGCATCTGCGCGCCGTTGTTGTGCTGAGCAATGACGTAAGCCATTTGTTTTCTAGAGTTGTAGATCGGCTTTCCATGATGCAAAAGTATTGGAATTTGGTGCTTCGACAAACTCTGGATGAGACCAGCCGGAACGGTCTGGTTGACGTTTGTTTGTAGAGTAACTGCATAGCTTTTGTAGGGAATATTCAATTCTGCTAGGCAGGCACGAATTCTTTGCGATGGCGCTTGTTCATTATGATAAAGCTCCCACTCGTGCGTATGCGGCAGAGTTTTGTCTTCTTTTGCCTCCGTAAGTATTTTGCCGATTCCTCGATTTATTCTCTGAATACGCGCAAAGAAGAGTATCGTTGCTAGCAATATTCCAATAACCGTTAATGCTACCATTTCAATCATATGCTGGTGCTCTTAGAAAATTGGCAGCTTCTGTTGAGCGGCTATTTCGTTGTTATTATTGATCCAGATTGCAGTACAACTGGAGGTTTGGTTCCACCCGTACAACTACGCGAATGAGCGATGAACTTTACTAGTTTCGTGTCAGTGATTCACTCTAAGCAGTTCATCAAAAGCCTTATTGCTTGCTCTTACCGCTAGTATTCTTAGTCGAGCAGCCTTAATGTCTGGTCTCCTCTGGCTTATGATGGCTTTCTTGTAGCTGGGCCTAGACTGTAACTTTTCCCAGTACGAGCGAAGGTTCGGGCGGTTAGAATTCAAGAGATCCGCCAACATAGTAATTAAGTGAAGTCGATCTAGTAACGCCATTGTTTCGATATCTATTTGAGTAAATGTCTCACCGGTAATCCATGGTCCTTCGTGTTTCATCAAGGAATATTCGATCTCATCGAGCTGGGCTTCAATCGTCTCTTTTGCTGTTTCGAATGCATCATTTAATTTTGGGTTTTCTAACACCGATAGTAACTTCAGTGTTCTTATGGCATTAGCTCTAATGGGTTTTCGTGTGAAACGATTAAACCAGAATGTCTTTATCATCCTGCGATAACTTACCTGCTCTAAAACTGCGGCCCACAGTGGTAAAGCAATGGTGAAAATTTCATTGCCCGGCTCTAGCTGGAATCGATCTTCATCTAAACTAGATGTTTTGCTCAACCATTCCTCAAGCCTCGATTTTTCGTCCGCCGCCGCAGGTATCATTTGGCCGTTTGCTGCTTGTTGGGCAATTAGATATTTCATTTGCTCTCGAGAATTGTAAAGGGCCCTGCCATTGTGAAGCAGCATTGGTAGCTGGTGGTTGGGTAACTCTTTCATGATGCGGGTTGGAATTGTATCGCGTGGGTCAGATTCCATTCCGATGTTGTGGCCTTTATAGGGAATATTCAATTCCACTAGGCAGACTCGGATTCTTTGTGATGGGGCTAATGCGTTGTAGTACAACTCCCATTCGTGAGTGTGCGGCAGGGTTGTAGTCGCATTTTCAGTAGCAAATATAGTTTGAATTCGTTGGCGTCTCTTTTGAATATAAATTAACACGAATACTATTAGTGAGATTCCAGCAATGAATGGAATGATCATTTCCGGCATAGTTTTTTTACCCTGGAAATTTCACGGCCTCTATTGAGCCACTATTTCGTTTTTATTGTTGATCCGCTGTAGAGCAAAGTGATTTGTTTCTTTGCTGCCACTTGACTGTAAAAATAATGCGGATATTAAGCAATATTTTAATAGTAAGGATTTCGCCGAATGCCGGGTGCGCTCTAGGCAGGTAAAGCAGGCCTCAAATAAAGCTTGCTGAAAGTCTTAGTGGCGTGTGTGGCGAGGAAAAGCCCATCACCGAGGGGCTGGGCTCTAATTTTTGCCTGTAATGTTTGCCAGTGTTTGCCAGTGTTTGCCACCAGTGTTTGCGATCAGCGCTTGTGCTCGCAACTGGCTGGCGTAAGTTTTGCGGCTAACCAGCGCTGGGCACCAGCCAAATAGCCGATGACCATGCTCTCTCTTGAATGGTCGCTTGCAGATCTGAGCGTGGGGTTGCGCCGGCTTTGATGGCATCCCAAGTTGACCAGCGACAGGTTGGGTTCTCGAGTGCGCGGACATAGTAAAAGGCCCTGTGCTCTGGGTTGAATTCTGGATCCCGCCATTTAGCTTTAAGCTCTGCTGCCCCCAAATTACTGCTTATGGCGCAGTTGGTCAGGTCAACTTGCGCGCCGTTGTCAGAGCAACGATGGGTAACTGCGTCCACCAAGCCGCCGTCGGAACAGGCAACATCGTAAACCTGCTCGTTGTGTTCGCCGTCAACTGTCCACCCTTTAACAATCTGCAAGCGTTGCAGCGGCGCTGAATTTGGGTCTTGGGTGGCGTGGGCTAACAGTGTTGGCGCTTGGTCACCATTGGTTAATAGTTCTGAACCCATGCTGACACCGCTTGCATAGGCTGCTGCGACCTCATTGGTGTCATTGAGGGTATTGCCACCGAAGTTATAACCGGCAAACAACCGAACCTTCATTCTGGGTCCAGATGTGGCAAAAGTTTCTTTGCGCCTAAATGCGCGATAAATGGCGTCGCGTGTGTTTTCCTCGGCCCAGACTCCAGTAAGACCAGATGCCCCCCAAGTTTCATAAGCACCGGTAGCATATTGTTTGCCGCCAATTTGTTTGATTTCTACTCGACCGGCAGCTTTGATTATTTCAGCATCGCCTGGGGTCAGCGGCTGTGATCCACGGCGGCTGCCGTCTGCGTCTAACAAGCCCACTTTGGAGAAGTAACTTTCTTCATCGAGAGATGCAGCCCCTGTATGTGTATCGGAAGCGCCAACAAAGCCAAATTGATAAGCGTTGGTTAAACCTTGGTCAGCCAAAGTCATGCCGTATAGTAGCGCTTGTCGAGCGTAAGAGCCTTCTGGTTGGCTGGCTATGGTGGTGGCAACTCTATACGGCATTATTTCAAAATTCGCCCACTCGTCATTCTGTGAAAGCAGTGGGTGTGTCTCCGACGTGCCTTTGACCTGAGTTATCTCGACTAGTGGTTCGTTGCGAATTCGGCGTTGGGCGTAGGTTTCATCAATGGGGTTGCTGGCCCAGTCAACCATTTGAAACATTGCGCCGTTAGATCCGTTGGAGTTGTGAGGGATGGCGAGCGTTTCTATGCCTTGTGCTCTGAGGCCGTCCATCCAATCCCATAGGCCTTCAGGGTTTTGGCTGTGAAAGCGTGAGAAGGGCAGTGCTGGCAGTTTATCTGAGTCTCTGAATATGACATTACGGTGCAGGTTGCCGCGTCCGTCAGTGGAAGAGGTGTATTCATAGGCAACGAATGTAGTGAACTCGCCTGGGCGATTGTTTGCTTGGGCTGCTTGGACAATGTCCGCCCAAGCGTCTTTGGCAATTTGATTCACAATGGCCACGTCGGTTTGGCCATTGGCGATTCTATTTAAAGTATCGGGTAGAAAAGTGCTAAAGGCCTTCACGCGCTGAGGCAGGCTGGCAATGTTCAGATTATCTGGCCTGTTGATGTTATGCAGGTCTTGTACGTGAGGTTCTTTAGAAAACTCGGTGTTGGTATTGGCTGCTGCTTTGACTGCGCCTAAAAACATGGCGTGGTCTGTCACTGCATAAAAATCTAACGGCTGGCCCAGTTGTACTTGGAAACCCGCTGGGTGGGCTATGGCTTCGCCTTGCGCGTATCTGTAGGCATCATAGGGCGTGGCCACAGTGCCAAAAGCGTAAGCGTCAAATGAGTAGTCAGTGTGTACGTGCAGGTCGCCAAAATAGGCTTCGCGGTAAGCGTTGGCCTGAGGCTCTGCAGTGATTGTGTCTTTGGGCATGACAAGACTGGGCGCGTTAAATCTAGGCGCTACTGCCTGAGTGTCGTCGCTATTATTTGCTGTGGTAGTTGTGCTGTCCTGTGGGCTAGAGCAGGCCGTCAAAATTGTTGTTAAAAAAATTATGCAGGCAGTTGTTAGCAGGCGGTATAAATCCTTCATTTGTGTTTTCTCCTCAATCTTCGAATCCCCAGCCATAAATTACACCATTGGTAGTAGCAGTGCATGGGTTGATTGGGGCAATAACGAAGTGGCACGTTGAAGAAATAGAGATTAGAAATCTGGGTTTTTGGCTGGAAAAACAGGCGAAAAAAAAGCCCACCAAGCGGTGGGCTTAATTCAAACCTAGTTAAAGGCTAGTTCAGACCGTAGTCCAAAGAACAACGCTTATCGAGCGCCGAATCTGTAGGTCACATCCACGCCGTAGTAGCGCGGGTAGAGGGATTCAGCAACCAAGCGGAAATCTCGTCCTTCTGTTGGCGTATCTAAGCCTCTGGAATAAACCTGGTCGGTGACGTTGTCAACAAAGCCTTTCACCGTCCATTGCTCAGTTTCATCGCGCCAGATGAGCGACAAATCTATGCGAATTCTCTCAGGCACTTCATCTAGAGATCTTTCTACACCAGAAGAATAGTAAGAACCGGTGTAGGCGTATACCGCGCCAGCCGTTAATGAACTGTCACTCAATTGCCATTCGTAGAAGGTCCAAATGGTTGCCTTCCACTCGGGGATACGCTTTAGCGCATTGCCGTTGTAGTTACGTACCAAAAAGTTATCCGCGCCAGGGTTGTTAGGGTCTAAATTATAGTCGCTGAAAACGCTTGTTGGGTAAGCAGGATTATCATCTTCCAAAACAAAGAGATCTGAATCGTATTCCGCCTTGGTGTAGCTGGCGTTACCTCCAATAGACAAGCTTTCGCTGACCAACCAAGTAACTTCTACTTCTAAGCCTGAATTTATGGCGGAATCGGCGTTAAACACTTGGTCTAGAGCTGTATTGGTCTGGCTGTTGAATATCTCGATTCGGTCTTGATAATCCGAATAGTCATATACTTACGCGGAGGCGTTTACTTGTAATTGACCATCCAACAATGTGCCTTTATAGCCTAGTTCGTAAGCAACCACTTCTTCTTGGTCATAAGTTAGCAACTGGCCCACAGCGCGCGAGTCACCAATGCCCAGGGAATAACCACCTGCTCGATAGCCTGTAGTTACAGAGCCGTAGATCAGCGTGTCTTCGCTGGGCGTCCAGTCTAGGTTGACTCGGAACGAGACATCGCCCCAATCATCTTCACCTGACGCTTGATCTGCAAAAGAAAATGGAATGCCTTGTAAAAGCAGAGGCGTTGCGCAATTGCTACTGCCTAACGCGCATGTGGGCGTAATAGGGTTTGCTGGGTCGAAGGTGGGTGTGGCAGCGCCAGTGAAAATGTTGGCAATAGCCAGCGGTGTCAGGCCTAGGGCGCTGCAATCCGTGTTGAAGGATAAGTCACATTGGCCGTCTAAGGCAGGACCTAAGCCTGCGAATGGGCCGGAGTCTAGATTAGCCTCGAAGTATCCTGTTCGGTTTTCAGAGGCGGATTTTTTGTCGTCAGCCCATCTAACGCCTACTGTGAGCGCCCAAGTGTCGTTAAAGGTATAGGTGCCTTGGGTATAGGCTGCCAGTGCTTTAGTTGCGACATCGTTGAAGAACTCGTAGGAAGCGCCGCCTGGGTCGCCCTGCCAAAGACCAAAACCACCGGTGCTGCCCAGTCTTTGATGTTGCGCGTTGGCGCCACTGGCTGCAGCGAAACCAGCTAAGTTGCCGTAGTTAAAGGGGTTAACGAAGCGCTCGTTATCTCTAAAGGCAAAGTTTTGACGTCGGTCCGAATTGAAAATATACAGGCCACTGGTCATTTCTAAGCGCTCGCCAATCTGCCACAACAACTGTAGTTCGTGGGACGAGGTTTCAACTGCTTCAAGTACTGTCTGGCGAGGTTGTGAAAAGGTTGCGTCGGTAAAGTCGTAGTCAATGTCAAAGGTATAGTCGAAATCCTGCCAGCCACCTAAATACTTGAGTGAAACTGTATCGCTGATGTCCCAAGTTAAATCGAACTGCACACCTTGCTGAACAAATTCTTCATCGTTTGCATTGTTGGTGGCGACTGAGTTGTCTAAATCACTCAGGTTGCGGTTGAGGGTTAAACCAGTGGCACCAAATGCTGGGTTAGGCGCGTCGGATGCTGCAAAGTCAACACCGGGTCTGACCTGTCGCCCATAAACTTCAGCCCCGCTTGTAGGGTGAGTAAAGATATATTCGCCGGCTGTGGTGCCGTCAGTACGTCTTAAGCCGCGGACGAAATTATTGGTGTCGCGCACGCCGCGTTGACCAGCAATACCGTCTGCTACAACTAGATTTTGGCCGATAACTCTATCCGATTCTCTATCATTCCAACGTATGTTCATTTGCCAGTCTTCGGCGATATCCCACTTCAGGGCCAAAGAGATGTTTTGGTCGTCAATGGTATTAATGTCCTGCGAGCCATTCTGGCCGTCAATAGAGCCATCTCGGTCACGTTTTACACCAACTAGTCGGTAGGCTAATTTATCTTTCACTAAGGGGCCAGAAAGAACGCCGTAGTATTCTTGTGCGCCAAAGTTACCAGCGGCTACTCTAAATTCGCCCTCAAACTCGTTGCTGGGTTCATTGGTAATATAGTTAAGCGCTCCGCCAATAGAGTTACGGCCATACAAGGTGCCTTGTGGGCCGCGCAATACTTCCACACGAGCAATGTCGTAGAGCCCGTTTTCTGATGAAGCAATACCAAAGTCCTCGGAATAGATGCCATTGTAGTAAGTGGCAACGCCAGGATCTCCGCCCAAGGAGCGGAAATTTCGCCCCACGCCGCGGATGCGAATGTCGTAGTTGTCTCGAGTGGTTGCGGGGATGAAGTTAACTAACTCATCAGCGCCCTGGATGCCAAAGTCTTCTAGTTGAGACTGACCAAAGGCAGTAATGGAAATTGAGGTATCTGATACGGTTGACTGACGTTTCTCAGCGGTAACCAATACTTCCTCAATTACTCGGCCCTCTGCTTGTACAGATTGGGTGCCTATTGCTGCAAATGCCAGGATTACAGTGCTTGTAATAGGCCTCCACTTCTTCTGAAAAATCATATTTTCCCCACTCACATTTATTGATGCAAAGTTGCTCTGTTTAGTTGTTGGCTTAGGATTGGATTTATGCGGTCGATAACAAAAAACTCATAAGTTCGAAAGCCAAGGCGGATTTTCAGGGTGTCGGCAGGTAAAGTACGTTCCAAGAAAGTAAGCTGTAGTAAATGCGCGATAAACGGTAGTAATTGTTAGGTAAAAGTTCGGCGTTTTGACAGTATTTTTGATTCAATCTGAGGGATTGTGGTCGGCCAGTTTGCCTAGGGCCTAAATGCCGAGCGAATACTATTGCGGTGGGTCGTTGTGAATTTCGCTGAGTGTGCCGGTAACAGGTTCTTTAGCGCCGATACGACCGTTCTGTAGGGCTTTTGATAGCACCGGTTTGTACGAATTCTGAGTTATCAGGCGCGCTTAATCTCGCAAACCCAGTGCAATTGGATTTTTCGTATCTAAGGCGTTTTTATTAACCTTTATAGATGTCCTTTTCTTTCCCCATGGGTATCAATATGATGTCGCTCCCATGGAGACCTAGTTTTTATGCCTTAACGGCAGTTTTTATTTGGATATATCGATGAGTAATTACACAAAGATCTTGCTTGAAGAAGATGAGATGCCAACCCAGTGGTACAACATTGTGGCAGACTTGCCAGAACCACCGCCTCCGCCACTGCATCCAGGCACACATCAACCCGCCACTGCGGAAGACTTTGCGCCGTTATTTCCCAAGGCGTTGATTGCCCAAGAGATGTCTACCGAGCGGTATATTGATATTCCAGGTGAAGTATTGGACGTTTATCGCTTATGGCGTCCCAGTCCATTGTTTAGGGCGCGTAGACTAGAGAAATTACTCGATACACCGGCGAAGATTTTTTATAAGTACGAAGGCGTAAGCCCGGCGGGTTCGCACAAACCCAATACTGCTGTGCCGCAGGTTTGGTACAACGCGCAAGAAGGCGTGCGCAAGCTCACTACTGAAACCGGGGCTGGTCAATGGGGCAGTTCGCTAGCCTTTGCCTGCGCGCAGTTCGGTTTGGAATGTGAAATTTGGCAGGTAGCAGCCTCTTATTTGGCTAAGCCTTATCGTCGTACCATGATGGAAATTTGGGGGGGTAAAGTACACCCCAGTCCATCAACGGTCACGGAGTTTGGTAGATCTTTACTGGCTCAAGATCCAGATCATCCCGGATCTCTTGGTATCGCTATTTCCGAAGCGGTCAGCGAGGCGGTTAAAGATCCGACTATCCGTTACGCCTTGGGCAGTGTTTTAAATCACGTACTTTTGCATCAAACTATCATTGGCGAAGAAGCACTGCTGCAGTTGGCTAAAGTGGGTGAAACCCCCGACGTATTAGTAGGTTGTACCGGTGGTGGCTCTAACTTTGGTGGTTTAGCTTTTCCTTTTCTGCGCGAAAAGATGGCGGGCAATATGAATCCTACCATCCGCTGTGTAGAACCCACCGCTTGCCCAACGTTGACTAAAGGCGAGTACCGTTATGACTTTGGTGACACTGCGGGGTTAACGCCGCTGATGAAAATGCACACCTTGGGCCACGGATTTATTCCAGAGGCTATTCATGCCGGTGGTCTTAGATACCACGGTATGGCGCCATTGGTGTCCCATATCTATGAATTAGGCTTAGTTGAAGCGATTTCAATTCCTCAGACTGAGTGTTTCGCCAGTGCGTTACAGTTTGCGCGCTCTGAAGGAATTGTGCCTGCACCGGAACCTACTCACGCCCTAGCCGCGGCCATTCGAGAAGCGCTAGCGTGTAAAGAATCTGGTGAGGAGAAGGTTATTCTCACCGCTCTGTGTGGGCACGGTCACCTTGATTTGGCGTCCTACGACAAATACATGAGTGGCGGGATGGAAGATTTAGACTTGTCTGATGCGCAGATTGCTGAGGCAATGAGCAGCGTGCCAGTAATAGCCTAGTCCAAAAATAAGTGCAAACTAAGTGCAAATTAAGTTCAGATTACGCTTAGGTTAAGTCTGGATGAAGCTTGGTTTAAGTTGAAGTAAAGTGGGTATTGGGCTGGCCAATTGGCTGTTCCTTGCCCTGATGGAGAAGAGCAGTTGGCTTTTGACTGCTCGCAACAAATGCGTTGAATGCTTTTGACGTCTAGTTATAGGCCTTGTAAAAGAATAGACGTTAAAAAATAAAGAGGACTTTTTGTGAAAATGAATAAAAGCGGCTTGGCTTTTGCTGTTGCATTGACCTCATCAGTTTTGGCTACTGTAGCCATGGCTGACGAAACGGTTAAACGCAGTTCCGGTTTTAGTGCGGTAATTGAAGAAGTGGTTGTCACCGCGCGCCGTCGTGAGGAAGGCCTGCAGGACGCGCCTATTGCGATCTCTGCCTATACAGGCGACTCCCTAGACTATCGTGGTATTACTACTTTAGATGAAATATCTCGTTTTGTGCCAAGCTTAACGCTAGAAAATAATCCTAGCTTTGGTGGTGCTTCTAATTCAGCTGCAATCTATTTGCGTGGTGTTGGTCAAAAAGAGTTTTTGCCGACCACCGAGCCTGGTGTCGGGCTATATGTTGACGGGGTCTACATTGCTCGCTCTGTTGGCGCGATTTTAGACTTGGTTGATATTGAGCGTTTAGAAGTACTGCGTGGCCCTCAAGGCACTCTGTTTGGGCGCAACACAATTGGCGGCGCTATATCAGTTACCACCATCAAACCTGAAGTAGGTGGTGAGCGTACTGGTAGCTTGGCCTACAGTGCTGGTACTGACAAGTTGTCTAACTTTAAAGCGTCGCTGGAAACGCCTTTTGGCGAGACCGTAGCAGCGCGCTTAACGCTAGCCAACTTTACCCAAGATGGCTATGTGACTCGGACTGATGGTATTGATTTAGGTAACGACGACACAAAAGCCGCGCGACTTGCTGTGAACTGGGAGCCTTCAGAAGCTTTCTCGGCACAGTTAAATGTAGATGCTTCGAAAGACCGCGAACACGGTCCTGCGATGGAGTTAATAGGCATTGATTTCACCGATTTGAGTCAGCTCAATGGTGTTGTACTAGCACCACCTCCGCCGATGGCCTTTATTCATAACGTCACTACCGCTGCATTAGGGCCAGGGCAACCTTGCGCCGCGACCAATGCTGCCGGTGTTGGTGTGACCTCTAATCCAGCCAGTGCCAATTGCTATGACAGTCGTTACGTTGGCAAAGACGGTACTGACGAAGGTACAGCGCCTGCATTCTCAGAAAACGATACGTTCGGTGCCTCCGTTACCTTGAACTACGATATAAACGAAGTACTATCATTGAAATCAATTTCAGCTGTGCGTCAGCTGGATGCTGAATTTGCTCGTGATGGCGATCACTCTCCTCATCGTATATCCCAGTTCTCTGACGTCTTAGATCAAGATCAATTTACTCAAGAATTACAATTGTTGGGAAATTATGACAAGTTTCAGTGGATTACTGGTCTTTACTACTTTTCTGAAGACGGCACCAATACCAACATCTTAGATTTTACCGTTTCCAATTTTCGCTCAGGTGGCGATTTTGACAATGAAGCATGGGCGGCATTTGCGCAGGTGACTTATGATGTGTCAGAAGATTTTCGCGTCACCGTTGGCGGTCGCTATACAGACGAGCAGAAATCTTTTACCCCAGACCAGATTATCTTCCAAAATTACTACGCGGGAATTAGCCAATTGGTGCCAGCGGGTAATCCTTTAGCGGCGCTAGACGCGCCTTTCTTGCAAGCTGGTGAGCGCATACTGCCGTTGTTAGAGAAGCAAGTTGAAGTATCTGAGTTTACGCCTGCCCTGAATTTGTCTTACGACGTGTCGGATGACGTAATGATTTATTACAACTATTCGGAAGGCTTTAAGTCTGGCGGTTTTAGCCAAAGGGTTTTCCCTCCGGTTGTGGCCGGCGCTACGGCGCCAGCAGGCACTGCTGACATAGATCTGATTCCTACATTTGATCCCGAATTTGTAGATGTATCCGAAATCGGCTTCAAGTCGGCGTTTTATGATGAAAAAGTCCGTCTTAACGGCGCGCTATACAGTACTAAGTACGACGAGTTGCAGGTCCAAGTGTTCAATAGTGTTGCGCCAGTAACGCGCAACCTAGGCGAAGCAACTATTCAAGGGCTAGAAATTGAAGCCCTGGTTTCTCCCGGCGCAGGTTGGTTGGTGGAAAGTAGCTTTGCTTATGTTGACGCGAAATACGACCAGATCGATACAAGTATCACGTTGATTCGTGAAAGTTTTGAGTTCGAGCGTGTGCCAGAATTCACCGCCAGTTTGGGTCTTTCTAAAGAAATCCAAATGAACGAAAGAGGCATTGTCATTGTCCGTGCAGATTGGAGTTATCGCAAAAAGACGTTTAACGACGCCTATAATACGCCGCTACTCGTTACTGACTCAGTTCAGTTAGTGGATGCCAGTGTGCGTTGGATAAGTGCTGATGAAGATTGGTTGGTGACATTGTCAGGACGTAACCTAACAGATGATGAATATTTGATAAGCGGCGTCTACGGCACTGCGTTTCAATCCTTTGAAGGATTGTATGATCGCGGTAGAGAGTGGCGTTTAGAGTTGCGACGCGATTTCAACTAAGGCTTCGCGCTTTAGGTTGAATAACCTAAATCCAATGTTTTAAAGCTTAGAATGGCGCTGCAAAGCGCCATTTATGGGTGGCAAGAGGAAGAAAAATGGCTAGAGTGAAAATTGCTAAACCAGATCAAGTTGATGATCCTGCGGTCCAAGGTATCTTCGATTGGGTGACGCAAATGGAAGGCAGTGTGCCTAACCATTTTTTTGTTGAACTGAATTTCCCCGAATTTTTCACTGCTAAACTCGGCGCAACTAAAGTGCTGTGGGAAGCCGGTGAGCTTGAGATGGCTGAAATTCAGCACATTGGTATTTTAGTTTCTCAACGCAATGGCTGTGCATATTGTACCGCCGCCTTTTGCACCATTCTTAATCATGGTTTGGGCGAGTCGGAAGATCTAGTCAGTGAGCTTTTGCAGAAGGGCACAGACAGTGTCAGCAACATGCGCCTGAAGCACATATTAGAGTATGCGCTGAAAGTGAATGATGAGCCTGCTGCTGTAACAGATGCAGATATTGACGGTCTGCGCAGTGTGGGTTTGACGGACAAAGGCATTGTCCAGGTGACGCATATTGTCAGCGACTTTGGAGCGTATAATCGACTGAATTTAGCGCTGCAAACTGATTACGATTACCAAGATCTTTGGCAGAATTTAGCTTTCCCCAAAAACTAGCGCCCCTCAAGAATAACTTTTCCGAAAAATTCTTTTCGGAAAAGTCCCTCCCGAAACGTCTTCCTGTAACTTGATATATAACCTATAAAAAAGCTAACGCTGGGGCATTAGTGTTGAAGCGCGCCGGGTTTGTATTACCAAGGCCTACTTATGAATACGCATTAACCCTTCTTGGGTAGTGGATGCCACCAGCTCTCCGGCTTGATTATAAATGAGGCCTCTATTAAAGCCCCTTGCGCCACTGGCGGTGGGGCTGTCTTGATCATAGAGTAGCCATTCATCAGCCCTAAAAGGGCGGTGGAACCACATAGCGTGGTCCAAGCTCGCTACTTGTACATTGTCTTGCATAAAGCTCACGCCGTGTGGGCGCGCAGCTGTGTCCAGTAACGACCAATCTGAAAGATAGGCCAGCACACATTGATGTAGTCGAGGGTCGTCAGGCAGCGCCTCACCACTTTTCATCCAGCAGCGCTGAACGGGTTCAGTGGGCTTAGGGTTGAGCAAATCAGTGGGTTCTACATGCTTCATCTGTATAGCCGACGAGCCAGTAAAGGATTCCTGGAATTCTGCCGGCCATGCTTGCGCTTGTTCTCTGCGCAATTCGTCCTCGTCCTTGAGATCTTCCGGCTTGGGTGTAGAGGGCATAGGAAATTGATGGGACAAACCCTCTTCAGCAACCTGGAAAGAGATCGACATGGTGAATATAGCTTTGCCTCTTTGTACTGCGACAACTCGCCTTGTGGTGAAGCTTCGACCATCACGAATACGGTCGACCTTGTACAAAATGGGTATGTCTTTATCGCCCGCTCTAAGAAAATAGCCATGCAAGCTATGGGCTTGCCGGTCTTCGTCTACGGTGCGCGAAGCGGCTACTAGGGCCTGACCGATGACTTGGCCACCGTAAACGCGCTGCCAACCCTCGTTGGGGCTGGTGGCAAGGTAGTGATTCAACTCAATTTCTTCGAGATCGAGGGTTTCTAAAATTTTATTCAGTGGTTGCATAGGGATTCTAAAACAGGCGTTCCAAGATAGGGTTTCTAAGATTGGGGTTCTAAAGCTGAGACGCGCGGACAATACGCGGTCTGACTCACTCAGTAAAGTAACAGGTTAGCTGTAATTCATAGATGCGCTTTAGGGGTCGGGATAAGGGGTTAGGTTAAGGTTGCTAGTGCGGAACCTAGTGTTCGCTAAAGTACCTTCTGGGATTAAAACTGCGCAGGCCAAATACAAGTGATTGATATTTTTTATGCGCTTAACATATTAAGACCGTTGTGAGCGTGGCGAGCACTACAAATTCCAAAATTTGGAAAGCAATACAGTGATTGAGACAATACAGTGACTGAGAAAAGCACAATAGCAACAGATTCACCTAATCTCGCAAGTTTGTTTTTTGCTTTTCGCACCACGTTTTTTGGCAGTCGCCGCTATCTTCTAAATCATTAAGAAAAAATAGCGACGAGCGAAACATTTGCATATCCTCTAATGCCATTCATATCCTCTAATGCCATTATAGAGGGGACCAATTTTGTCACTTGATATGCCAGAAGCAGCACTTACCCCGCCGCTTAAAAGTAGGCACATTTTTATCGAGAATATTTTTTCACTGACTCATTCCAAAGTGAAAAAGCAAACGTTAGGTTCTGCCGTGCGTCATGGGAAACTTTTTGCAGTATTTTATTTATCTGGAGATAGATATAAAGTCAGCACCATCACACGAGTTATCAGTGTAGTTATGAATTCTGACATTTTGGCCTGTTGTCAAAGCCGTTAGTGCCAGCGAAAACGACTGATTATATGACTCTAATGAAGCAAATTTTTCTTCATTGAAAACGATCCATTGGCTGACTCCTGTGCAAAGGCCGCTTGTAGCGTTTGTGAGTACTCCGAAGGACTTCTCGCCTGGAAAAGCATGAGATGCCACCTCTACTAATTGTACATTTCTTGTTATTTCTCCAGCTATGCTGGGGTTCGCTATTGTTATAAGCATAGCGGCTATGACAATCTTTTTGATCGTTTTCAAAATTACCTCCAGATCTTATTGAATAAATATTACGCCTTGCGCAGTGTGAAATTGTCTAACAGTTGTGCAAGATCTGTTAGCAGAATACACATCGCTAGCCATCCTCTTGTTACAAAAGCTCTCACATGAATGATATTTTTACTACACAGAATCTGCGCGATCCTAACTCAACAGATAAGTGGTTGTAAAATAACGAGTGAGCGGTCTGTTATACGGGCCGGACATACGGGTATAGTCTATGCCTTAACAGATAGGAAGCGTTTACATTTATCTTAGGCTTAGGCTTAGGCTTAGGCTAACTGGAGATAATCAAAATTCACCTCATTCCAAAAGTTATTCTGCTGCCGGCCGGTTAGGCGTCATCTTTTTCAACGGTTCTTAATTCGATGTGCTTTGGCTGAGGAGAAATATAGTACTTAAGCAATAGACGCCAACCTTACAATCCGTTTGTAGGAATACTTGCGCCGCCCATCCGATGGTTTGTTGGCAGCTCCTAACGAGATGTCTAAATGAGCATTGCAAACTGGTTTCAGTCAAACACTGTCCTTAACGCCAAAAAAATATTAGAAATAGGTGGTCATACAGAGTAAGGGGGTGGTGAGATATCTGTAATAGTCGAAAATACCGCGCCTGATTGTGATGCTGGCTTCTGGATGGGAGGTTCAAATTCGAGTCTAAAAAATATCTTGAGCACCTTATTAGTTAGCGGTTAGTTAGCGGTTAGTTAGCGGTTAGTTAGCGGTTAGTTAGCGGAAAAATTGGCGGCAAAATATTCAGAGACTCAAGTAACAATCATTGGTGACAAGAATCGGCTGTGGCTAAGTTCTAGTGCCCTTTTTTGCCATCTCTACCCAACGTCAGGCTAAGCGAGCTGTGCATGATAGAGCCGTTATAGAGCCATAATAAAGGTACCCCATGTTAAGAGCTGGACTAATTATTTCCGTGGTTGCCAATATCTGTCTGGTTGAATATTTTGTTGTTCAACAAGACTCTGGTAGGGAGCCAATAGAGAGCATAGAGAACAGGGCTGCGTACAGTGACATCTCTGCGCCATTCATTTCCGACAAAAGCACTTCCAACAAAAGCGCTGCTGAAAAAGCGCTGACCCTGGCCCAGTTGCAGACTAAATATGCCACACCCAACACGGCGCCTGCGCTCTATTATTGGCAGCCAGCTTACAAAATAGCAAACCAATTCCAAGCAGCACAAAGGCGCAATGCTGAAAGTATTCGTAATGAGCTGTCTGCAAACTATGGTGAGCAAGTATTCACCGAAGCTACATTTTCAAGTTTTTTCTATCCCCTCGGCGCGGGTTTTGAATTTCTTACTTCAAAACAACAAATACAGATCTCTGGATTAAGAGACGAGCATCGTGCAGGTTTGATGTCAATCAAAGGTGGTTTTCAATCGTTCATCGAGCTGCAAAGAAAGGAGCAAGTGTACTTAGGTCAAGTACAAGAAATTTTGTCAGAAGACGAATTTTTAGAATTCCAGTTACGCGAATCACAACTCGCCGAGCAACTCAGAAGCATTGATTTTGATTGGAGTGAATCAGAATTCCGCAAAGTTTATGAGGTCAGGGCAGCGTCCACCTCACCTACCAGTCCATTGTTACCCGCT
>CAJXUL010000038.1 GCA_913060615.1 uncultured Gammaproteobacteria bacterium
CGTCTCGTGGGCTCGGAGATGTGTATAAGAGACAGGTTTTCGTCCGGGCTTTTAAGTGAAGAAGTTAAGCAGGTGCTTGGTGAAATCAGATATCTAAAATACCTCAAAGCCACAGACCCCACTTTTGGGCAGTTAAGTAGCCAAGTTGAACTAAATGGCGGTTCAGAACAAGACGCTGCGGATGCCTACGATGTTTATACGAGCTACGGCGAGCAAATTATTCAAGCAATGCAAAACCGTGATTTAAAGCGAGCTCAGCAACTAAAAACCGAAAGAGATCAAATAATTCAGGAAAAGACCGGTGCCCGGGTAAACCAGCCACCACAATTACCTTTTAACATCCCACAAAATGACGCACTAAAAATTCGATAATAAAGCGTGATCTTCTCATTTAGAGGACAGCACAATGACAACAGATCGATCCAATATGGCGCGTTATTGCGCGTTATTGCGCGCTGTTCGCTCTTATGCTCGTGTCGGTAACGGCCAATGCTCGAGAGGGTTTTGATAATAATTATGAAGCTTATATAGGCGATCATAATCAGGATGGTTATGAGGACATATATGTCCGCCAAAAGCCCCAAGTCGTCATTCTAGCTGGCGACATATCAATACCCATTGTGCTGCCACCGCCGGTAGAGCATTTTGTTTTAGTGCAAAATTCTGCAGAGGGGGGGTATTCTATCCAATCTTTGGACGATAATTTTTCCTTGGCAGGCTGGCGACTGACCGAGATTGAAGCCAGGGCAGGGGATCTGAATGTCGATGGACTAGAAGATCTCCTACTGGTTGGCGTTGCCGAAGAAATTATTGGAGCGTTTGATCAAGTTGTGTTCAGTGATCAGGCCGGCCTGGCACAGCATGTCACCGAAGTAGATCGTGAGTTTACCAACTTCTACCGAGACTTAGTTCGGGGGCTGCAAGATCCAAACTACTTTGCTGCGGCTAATGTGCCCACTGAGTTACCTACATTTACCTATGCCATCGCCCAGGACCTCAGTTATTGTTTTACATTCTTTGGGTTTATACCGTCCTGTTTTAGCTACAGTTACTTAATATATTCTCAAGAATTCGAATTGAACTTAGGTGTGGTGAACGACGCATTACCTTATTTGTCTGATCCAAATTTTCGGCAAGCAGCAGGCGAATTGCTAGATGATGTTATTAGTGGCGCGGCAAGCACCCCTCCCATATATGCCCACATCACCGGTAAAATATCTGGGTGTCATTACTATTGTGACTCCTACTACGGTCCAGGTTATGCCACCCGCATATACGATCTGTGGATACCAACTACCGAGATAACCCCTGTGTTTGACCGCGAGAATTTCAGTTTGGCGGCTGCAAGCACAGTTGAGGTACTAGAAAGAGCGCTAGATGATGACTTCTCCAAAGGTAACCCCTGGCCAGAGCTTTCCCAAGCCTTTGCAACGGTGTTAGGGCTTCCGTCATTTGGGTATGATGAAAACGGCAATACGGACCCTCAACTAGACCCAGCAGATGATCTTAGTGACTCTCAGAAGAGAAGTCTTATTCATGCAATAGCAAGTGTTCTTGAACACAGTTATCAGCATTCAGTCGATGCTTTCGAGCTGCAGCTTTGGCTCCCACACGAATATAACGTCTCAACATCAATTTGCGACATGGCAAAAGATACGGTTTTACCACCAAGTGAGCGGCGTCCGGCGGGAACACCTACCCGCACTATTCCGGCCTCAATATGCACCTTGGAAAACACGTATTGTTGGGCAAAAACAAACCCAGCGCCGCGCGATGATGAGTCAGATGAAAGCACAATAAGCGAAGGGGAACCGTCGGAGCTATATGACCCTATTTGGGGTACAAACCCCATATTTACTTTCTTGCAGGAAGAGGATTTCACATTGGTGAACCAAACAAGGCGTAAGCACAGGTTCCATGACCGCTTGGCAGCAGACGAGTGTGGTCTTACTACCGACCTGACTAATGTGGCACTGTTTGATGAACACTGCGCAATTGTGCAGCGTATAACCCGCCTTAAAGCAGGCAGTACAGAAATTGAAATAGCCACTCACGGGCAAGGGTATAATCCACCTGGCATAGCAGAAATAAATGAATGGAAGGGGAGCGAAGTTTTTGAGGGCGTTGATGAGTGGGTTCGGCACAAATTAGCCACAGAAGGAGAGTGTACAGATGACCCGTAAGTTACAGCTAGTCGCATTAGTCGCATCACTGGTGCTATGTCTGGTGATTGGTCGTATCGCCTATATTAAGTCGATTTGGTGCGACACCCTTCGGTGCGGCCGCGTTATCCCTATGGCGGTACTAAAGATAGATCTACCCCAGCCCCTGTCAACGGGCGAACTTTATGCGCTTTATAAGCGGGCTGCAGAACTGGGCGGGCATACTCAAGAGTCGGGAGGCCCGTATATTCCTGATCCACAAGGCTTGGCCTATAGGCGAGGCCATAGGTGGTTGGCTGAGTCCACTGGCCGACACCTCCAGGAGATTAGGTTTTCTTCCCCGCGCGCGCCTATGCATGTGTCCTCCAATTTAGTTACCTTTAACTTTAATAACGACAGTGTAGAAAAATTTGATGCAGACGACTGGCTAAGGTTTTTTGAATGGAAAGATAAGCTACTGCCCCAGGTATTTCCAAACAGTAATATTCGTATAACTCGCCATCCCGCGGCGCGTACCAAGCGCGACGATATCGCCAAGATTGAGCTACAAACAGGTCTAATTGCACCAGAAAGGTACAAAAAACCAAGGGATAAGCCTAAGTAAGGGGCGTGCATAAAGGTTACATGTTGGTGTAGGTGGTTGCGGTAACTGACGGGCTAATGGTGAAACAATGATATGGCAGGTGTTTGCCCAATTCTGGGATATTGGCAGCCTTCCCAACGCTGCATCCAAGCTGTGCTAGAACATGTTAGCTAGACGTCTGGTGATTAGTTTCTTTGTAAGAAAATATTAAGAACTGGATGATGACGCCGCAACCGCGGAATGGTCGGATTGTGTTGTACGCGAGCAGTATTGGAAGGTGGCTGATGTCTGTAGGGCCATCAAAAAAGCCTGTATGTTGGCCGGCCTAGGCCAGCTTGGACATCTAACTCCCCGCTCACAGAGCGGCGAGAGACTCGTCTACCGGCTGGCCTAAGCCAGCCAATAGGTGAGTGGCCCTTTTACGGGCCACGACGGACTGCTAGTACTTGTAGCTGTCGATCTTAAACGGACCTTCTTCGCCAACACCGATATAGTCGGCTTGGTACTTGGTCAGGCGTGTCATAACGCCGCCGAAGCCAGCAACCATAAGCTCTGCCACTTCTTCGTCTAGTTTCTTTGGCAGTACTTCAACACTAATGGGCTGACGCTGATTCACTGGCTGATCTGACCATGCTTGCTCAAACAGATACATTTGCGCCAGTACTTGGTTGGCAAATGAACCGTCCATGATCCGCGATGGGTGACCCATAGCGTTGCCCAAGTTTACCAAACGACCTTCTGATAACAGAATCAGGTAGTCGCCGCGAGTTTCTGAGCGGTGGATCATGTGAACCTGATCTTTGACCTTGTCCCAAGTCCAGTTTTCACGCATGAAGTTGGTATCAATTTCGTTGTCGAAGTGACCGATGTTGCAGATAACCGCGCCGGCTTTAACAGTACGCAGAATTGCTTCGTCACACACGTTTGCGTTACCCGTGCAGGTCACAACAATGTCTGTGTCTTGCAGTAATCGCATGTCGATATCGGCAGCTTTGCCGGTGTTCTTGCCGCCAACATAGGGCGATACAACTTCGTAGCCGTCCATGCAGGCCTGCATTGCGCAAATTGGATCTACTTCTGTAACCCGCACAATCATGCCTTCTTGACGCAAGCTTTGGGCAGACCCTTTACCTACGTCGCCATAACCGATGACTAAGGCGCGCTTGCCTGCCATCAACATGTCTGTACCACGCTTGATGGCGTCATTGAGGCTGTGACGGCAACCATACTTGTTGTCGTTCTTAGACTTAGTGACAGAGTCATTTACATTGATCGCAGGTATTTTAAGTTCGCCATCGCGCATCATTTCGTACAGACGGTGAACGCCTGTCGTGGTCTCTTCGCTGATGCCGTGAATTTTGTCTAACATCGCTGGATATTCTTTGTGAATAATCACGGTGAGGTCGCCGCCGTCGTCCAACAACATGTTGGCATCCCATGGCGTGCCATCTTTAAGGATTGTTTGTTCGATGCACCACTCGTACTCTTCTTCGGTTTCGCCTTTCCAAGCAAATACAGGGATACCTGCTGCTGCCATAGCCGCTGCTGCGTGGTCTTGGGTTGAGAAGATGTTGCATGAAGACCAGCGTACCTCGGCACCCAAATCGATGAGTGTCTCTATCAGTACAGCGGTTTGAATGGTCATATGGATGCAGCCAATAATCTTAGCGCCTGCTAAGGGTTGGGTTGCGGCATAACGTTCGCGTAGCGCCATAAGTGCTGGCATTTCGGCTTCGGCTAATGTGATTTCTTTACGACCGAATTCGGCCAGAGCCATATCGGCTACTTTATAATCTGACATTGCTATCTCCTTAAGATAGGGAAGGTTTGGGTGTTACTGGTTCGAAACTGGGTATTTGCACACGAAAGCCATTGCGCTGGGCAAGGTATTGTTGGGCTTTCACTTGCAAGCCGTTCTTTGCGGCGTGTTCTTGCAAAATTTCGGGTGCGAAGCCAAGCCAAAAATCACCGCAGAGGGTTTTCGCTTTTTCTTGGGTGTGCGGGCACAATTCTGCTAATACGAGTAAGCCATTGGGCTTTAAGAGTTTTTTGATCTGCTTGAAAAAGGCATCAGGGGAAGGCATATGATGTAGCACCATTGCGGCGACGATGACGTCGTACGTCTTGCCATTGGGCAGTTGATAAAAGTCTTTCTTTTGCAGACTGATATTTTGTCTGTTTGCGGTGGTGCTTTGTTGAAGCTGTGCTAATCCAACGTTAAGCATGGACTGGCTGTTGTCTATGCCAATGGCATGATCAAATTGCGGCGCTAAGGCTGCAAGCAACGTGCAATCCCCTGGTCCAATTTCTAGCAAGGTATTTGTTTTGCGCGTCTTCGGCGTCAGTTTGGAAGGAGCATTGTGCGCAGCTATTGTTTCCACAACGTAGGGGATGAACACCTGGGACGGGCAGATCAGTTCACTTTGGTGATCTAAAACGTCGGCATTGTTGTGGAAAAACGACGCACTCTGTTGTGCTCTTTCTGCATAAATTTCATCCACCTTCGTGAGTGCCGAAGCGGGTAGCGGGGTTTGATCAAGTTCTTGAAATAAGGATGCTGGAAGTGATTGGGCAGGGAAGGCTGGGCGTTGATAAAATACACTCGTGCCTTCGCGTCTAGAATTCGCCAATCCAACTTGCTTAAGAATTTTCAAGTGGTGGCTTAGGGCTGGCTGTGCGACCGTAAAGATTTTGCACAATTCCATAACCCCAAATGAGTCCCGTGCCAAAGCGCGCAAAATGTTGGCTCGCAGGTCGTCGCCTATGGCTTTTGCCATGGCCACAATGTCTAGTTCAGTAGATTCTGAAAGCGCTTGGTTGGCTAGATTGAGAGGCGCTATATTAGATTGCAAAAATGCATTTCTCTGATAAAAGTTGTGTGAAAAGTATTTCAAGCCAAAGCGAGTTGCTTGGTGCGGAGCGCATGCTACCAAGGTTTTTTTAAATATCAAAATATTTTGATATTTGTTTTTGCTGTTCCTGTGCGAAACTAGGGTAGTGGCGTAATGGTGAGCGCTACTGGACAGGCATCGAACTTGGGCAAATGAGCAATTTAGTTGCGAGTTGTTACTTTTTCTCATTGATCGGTGACGTTTGTTGGTCGCATTTGTTTTTTACGAGAGAAAGGGTGATGTTAAAAATTTTACAAGGTAGACGTAGATGAAAGCTCCTTCGGCTAAAACACTTGTTGCCCCCACCGCTGTGGGTGGCACTCCAGTGGGACCGGTACCTGTGAGTAAACTGCCTGATGTGGGCACAACTATTTTTACCACCATGAGCGCGTTGGCTCAGACTCATGGGGCCATCAACTTGTCCCAGGGGTTTCCAGACTTTGATGGGCCTCCTGAATTACTAGAGCGGGTAAATTATTATCTGACCCACGGCTTTAACCAATACCCGCCCATGATGGGTGTCGCACCGTTAAGGCAGGCTATCGCGCAAAAGGTAGAAGATTTGTATGCCTTGAAATGCGACCCAGACAGGGAAATTACTGTCACCGCTGGGGCCACTGAAGCGCTTTTTTGCGCCATTGCCAGTGTTGTACACAGCGGTGATGAGGTCATTGTTTTTGACCCAGCTTATGACAGCTACGACCCAGTGATTCGATTGCAGGGCGGGGTGCCGGTGCATATTCCTCTGCTAGGCCCCTCGTTTGCGGTAGATTGGCAGCGCGTTAGAGATGCCATTACTCAACGTACCCGCTTAATCATTATTAACACGCCGCATAATCCTACTGGGTCAGTTTGGTCTGAAGACGACATTCAACAATTGCGTGAATTGGTCTTCGATACAAATATTTATCTCATTGGTGATGAAGTCTACGAGCACATGGTATTTGATCAATGCGAGCACACGAGTTTGTGTCGCTATGATGATTTGTACGCGCGCAGCTTTGTTATTTCTTCATTTGGTAAGACTTATCATGTCACTGGTTGGAAGGTTGGATATTGCGTGGCACCCGAACTGTTGACCACGGAATTTCGCAGAATTCACCAGTACGTGACGTTTACTGTGAACACCCCTATTCAATATGGGCTGGCTGATTTTCTCCAAGCGCAGCCTCAACACCATTTGCAGTTGCCAGATTTTTATCAGGCCAAACGAGATCTCTTTTGCGACTTGCTGGCCCCCTCTAAGTTCAAAATTAGGCCTTCGGCGGGCACTTACTTTCAGTTATTAGACTACTCCGAGGTGTCTGATGAACCTGATTATAAATTGGCTGAGCGTTGGACTGAGGAGCTTGGTATTGCGTCCATACCCATCTCTGTTTTTTATCAGGACGCTGAGCATTGCGCGCACAAGGCATTACGCTTTTGTTTTGCTAAGGACGATGCAACGCTAAGACAAGCGGCGGAAATTTTATGCAAACTTTAACGCTGTCGTTGCTGCAAACGGCAACACACTGGCATTCACCAGAGCTCAACAGGGCCCATTTTGAAACGTTGTTGGACCAAGTGCCGTCAGCATCGCAACTGGTGGTGCTGCCAGAAATGTTTAGCACTGGTTTTACTATGGATTCTGCAGCGGTAGCGGAAACCATGGATGGTGAAACCGTAGCATGGATGCTCGCCCAAGCTCGTGAGCGTGAGAAAGTACTTTGCGGTAGTTTAGTTATAAAAGAACGTGATCAGTTTTTTAACCGCTTATTGTGGGTGCAGCCCAATGGCGAGATGCAAATTTATGACAAGAGTCATCTGTTTCGTATGGCTGGAGAAGACGAGCACTACAACCAGGGTAGCAGTCGGGTTGTGGTAGATTTTCAAGGTTGGCGGATTTGCCTTTCTGTTTGTTATGACCTGCGTTTTCCGGTTTGGCTGCGTAATGACTGCAAATACGATTTACTGTTATGTGTGGCAAATTGGCCTGATGCGCGACGTGATATTTGGCAAACACTTTTGCGGGCGAGAGCTATAGAAAATCAGGTTTTTTGCGCGGGTGTGAATATTATTGGTACCGACGGCGCGGGCATTATTTATGGCGGTGGCAGCGCGGTATATCATGGTGATGGCGCGGTGCTTGCTGATCCGGAAGAGCATTTGTCTAAGCAAATGATCATTACTCAGGCTTTAGATTTGGCAGAGCTTGATACAATGCGCGCTAGTTTCCCTGTGGCCCTAGATGCGGATAAATTTAGTCTCCGTTGACGGCTGTTAGTGCTAGCTAACGTCATTGAGTATACCCAACGCGACAAAGACTCGGGCATGAGTCCTAGTTATGAGGCTTAGTTATTAGGCTTAGTTATGAGGTGTAGTTATGGGTCTTGGTATGAGTTCGGGGTGTACTCGGACTGAATAGCAATTTGTCCACTTCCAGTTTTACAATTTTTTGCTTGGAGCAGAAATATAATGAATAAATCTTTTTCCCAACGTTCGTTAGCGGCAGTTTTACTGCTCTCTACCAGCGTGTTTTTTACCGGTTGTACTGACGGCGGTGGCGCGAGTGTCGCGCAAAGTGGCCCAAGCCATCCGGGTAAAGCTGTCTACAACGATTATTGTTATTCGTGCCATAACCCCGGTATTAATGGCGCGCCAAGGATTGGTGATGTGGATGAGTGGCGGCCTCGTATTGCCAAAGGTAAGGCGTTGTTACTTGCGTCTACTGTTAACGGGTTGGCGCCTGGCATGCCTGCCAAAGGGTTATGTTACAGCTGTACCGACGAGGATCTTTCGCTGGCGGTGGATTATATGATTGCGGCGGCTCAACCGCTTCCTGCGGAATAGAAGGTGCTTAATACGTTCTCCATTAGGAAAAGCTTGATATGAATCTTCGAGACTTACGTTACTTGGTGGCAGTGGCTGAGCACCGGCACTTTGGTCGCGCAGCGGAGGCGTGTTTTGTCAGCCAGCCGACGCTGTCTACCCAACTAAAGAAGCTGGAAGAGACGCTAGGAGTTATGCTTATTGAGCGCACGAATCGGCGGGTGATGCTGTCGCCAGAAGGCGAGCAAATCGTGGCTCAAGCGCAGCGGATATTGTCCGAGGTAAATACTCTTTTGGCGCTCTCCGAGCAGTTGCAAGACCCCTTAGGCGGGGAGCTTAGATTGGGTATTATTCCAACCATTGCACCTTACTTGCTGCCGCAAATCCTTGCGCCCATCCGAGAAGCATTTCCTAATTTGCAGTTGCAGCTAACAGAAGGGCAGACCTCACATATCACCCGCTTGCTTAAGAGAGGAGATTTGGACGCTATTTTGTTGGCTATTCCCATTCCAGATTTGCACGATGAAAATATTGAAGAATTCGAACTGTATACCGAGCCCTTCTATTTGGCGGTTGGTGAAAATCATCCTAAGGCTGAATTCAAGACAGTGATGCCTGCAGATTTGGAAGGAGAGTTGGTGCTGCTATTGGAAGATGGCCATTGCCTGCGTGATCAAGCTTTGGCGGTTTGTCATGCTCACCGCGGTGTCGAAAGCAAAGGTTACAGTGCGACTAGTTTAGAAACGCTAAGGCAATTAGTTGGCGCTGATATGGGTATAACATTGATGCCAGAATTGGCTGTGCCGTTGGATAAAAGAGGTCAGGGAGTTGTTGGTAGTGGGTTAGGCGGCGTGCGCTACATTCCCTTTAGCGCAGATGATGTGCCATATCGAACGCTAGGGCTTTGTTGGCGCAGCACATCTACGCGCGCGGAGTTGTTGGCAGACTTGGCGAAAGTTTTGCATGCCAGTTTGCACTGAGTTTGCTCTTTTGCTTGCTACAGTACTTGCAGAAATTTGCCGATCTTTTTGCCAGTGTTTTTGCCAGTGTTTTTGTCAGTGGTTCGCCAGTGTTTTTAAAAACATTGGCGTGATAGGTGGTGGACTAAAAGAGTGTAGTCCGGCCACCCATCACCGAGGCCGGTCAGAGTTAATTAAGGTCCGCTAACAGCGCATCTCGGGTTACGCCTTCGATAGGCACTACACAAGGAATGCTCGGGTGGTCTATACCCATAGCTAGTGGCTTACCATTTTTCAGGTCCGTTACATTTTCCGGGCTCAGCTCGAAGCGGGTAAAGTGCACTGCCGCGGCTTTTTCATCCCTAGTGCGATCCATGTCTTCGTTGGCGATGGCATAAATTTTTTCGCCGCCATCTACTTGAACCCAAACGGTGAGCTCAATGCCGCCCATACTTGCCAGCGCTACTTTGCGTTCCTCAGCGTCGCCATATTCGATCATGAAGGTGGCTTTCCAGTTGCTGCCATCTGGAATCAGTGGATTATAAGATGCCAGTTCTTCTTCAATTTCTGGCGCTTCAAAAATGCGTTCGACGCGAAGCATTTCTTGAACCTGATAGCGCATGGTCAGCTCGTCTTCAAAATATAGTGTGGCATTGGGCCCCAGCGCTACATTGCGGCTTTTTTTATGGGCGATGACATCCTGACGAAACGTTTCACGTTTTTGAGCGTATTCTTCTAAGGACCAAAGGTCTTCACGGGTCAATTTCATTTTCTATCCTTGAGGCGCTGAAGAAAACGTTCAGCGCTGATATTTATAAATGTTGAGTTCGAAGGCGAATTAGCTAAATACCGTAGGCTTGGCGAACCATGCTTACAGGGTGCTTGGCCTCGCCATTTTCTACGCCTTCTGCAATTAAACGGCCAGCCATCGGGCAGTCAGAACCGAATTCATCTGGTTCGCTGTCGATAACACGCTTCACAACAGGCTTAGCTATCTTTTTTGCCTTGTCGTAGGTTTCGGCTTTTACCGCATAGGTACCGTCGTGACCTGAGCATCGCTCAATGGCAGTAACTTCTGTATCTGGTATGAGTTTTAAGAAATCTCGGGTCTTCATGCCAAAGTTTTGCACTCGCTGGTGGCAGGCTACATGGTATGCAACTTTGCCTAATGGTTTGGCAAACTCTGTTTTAATTAGCCCTGCTTTGTGTCGGAGCATCAGATATTCGAAAGGGTCGAAAAAGTGCGCTTTGACGTTTGCCACATCAGCTTGGTCTGGGAACATCAAAGGTAATTCCTGCTTGTACATTAAAACGCAGGAAGGAATGGGTGCGATGATGTCGTAACCCTCTTCAATGGCTTGCTGGAAAACTGGGATATTCGCATCCTTCATTTTCTCCACTTTTTTCAGATCGCCCAGTTCTAATTTGGGCATGCCGCAACATTTGGCATCTTGCAATATCTTCACTGGGACGCCGTTGTGATTGAGTACCGCGATGAGATCCTCGACCATTTGTGGTTCGTTGTGATCGCCGTAGCAAGTCACGAATATGGCTACTTTGCCCGTTGTTTTCTCGGTTGAAGACACTTTGCCGTGATCGCCAATGTAGCCTTCTAAGGATTCGGTTAAAGGCGTGGGTATGAATTTAGGCAGAGGGGCATCTTGGTGGATGCCAAATAATGCCTGACCTGCTTTACGTAAAGGCTTTGAATTTGCTGCCGCATTAGCCATCTGTGCTATACCCGGAGTCGATATAGCATCAAAAATTGGATCGGTAGAAGTAATGATCCGATCTCTCCATTTAGTATCTTTGTTCTCAAAGTTTTGTGCTTTAGCACGCAGCATTAGATGCGGGAAGTCTAATGCCCATTCGTGAGGGGGTAGGTAGGGGCATTTGGTCTCGGCGCAAAGGTCGCAAAGAAAGCATTGATCAACTACTTTGTTGAAGTCAGCCTTGTCTACGCCGTCGACTTCAAAGGTCTCCGATTCATCGACCAAATCAAAAAGCGTTGGGAACGAATCACACAGACTAACGCAACGTCTGCAGGTATGGCAGATGTCAAAAACGCGTTCCATTTCCTTATGCAAAGAATCTTTGTCATAGAATTCAGGGTTCTGCCAGTCTAGTGGTTGGCGATCTGGGGCTTCTAAACTACCTTCACGTGTACTCATTGAATTTCTCTATTCTCATCATTTACGGAATCTATGCTGTTTTACTGGCATAAAAAAGGGGCTCGATTAAGCCCCTTTTAGAACGTCCGGCGATTGTTGCCGAGTTCCTAACTAGCGCTTGGCTAGCCCATAGCATCCAAAGCTTTTTGGAATCTGTTGGCGTGCGAACGCTCAGCTTTTGCTAAGGTTTCAAACCAATCTGCGATTTCATCAAAACCCTCGTCGCGTGCTGTTTTAGCCATGCCAGGGTACATGTCTGTGTACTCGTGGGTTTCGCCAGCTACCGCTGCTTTAAGGTTGTCAGAAGTAGTACCAATGGGTAAGCCAGTAGCTGGGTCGCCAACTGCTTCCATGTACTCGAGGTGTCCGTGGGCATGCCCAGTTTCGCCTTCCGCAGTTGAGCGAAATACTGTTGCGACGTCATTTTCGCCCTCAATATCAGCTTTTGCTGCGAAGTAGAGGTAACGACGATTTGCTTGAGATTCCCCAGCAAAGGCGTCCTTAAGGTTTTGCAAAGTATTGCTGTCCTTTAGTTCCATGATTGCATGAACTCCGTCTTGGTTGTGTAAGTTACAAGCCTAAGGCTTGGTGACTGAGGATCAGTATAGATATCTAACGCAGTATTTCTATTTGAAACTTTAGATCATAGTAATAGATGTTGCCTATCAATGGTTGATTCTTAGTTGCTTTCTTCAATGATAATGATTCCTATTTCGGACTTTTGTTCGCCCATGTCCTGTGCTGAAAGAGGCGCTGTTTCCTCGGGTGCCCACCTGTACAATGCCCGGCGTAAGTGGCGTCATTCTAGGTGCCTGCAAACTGAGTAAGTGTTATGGATCGGGCAGTGGTGACCACAGAGTTGAAAAAGCTGACCGGTTTAGCCTTACCTTTGGTGGTTACACAGCTTGCACAAATGGGCCTGGGTGTACTTGACACAATCATGGCCGGTCGAGTTAGCTCAGTTGAATTAGCTGGTGTGGCCCTCGGTGGCGTAATTTTTTGGCCGGTACTGATGTTGATAGCGGGCATTGTTATGGCAGTTACGCCCACGGTTTCTCAGTTGCATGGCGGTGGCCGGGTGCGAGAGGCTGGGGCTGTTGTGCGTCAGGCGCTGTGGATAGCGTTTTTTTGCGGTGTTGCCATGATGATCCTGTTGCATAACTTGGAACCCATGTACCACTTTGTTGGTGTTGACCCCTTAGCCATTCCCATAACTATGGCTTATGTGAAAGCGGTTAGTTGGGGTGTTTTGCCGGTGTTGGGTTACTTTGTCCTGCGCTACTTGTGTGAAGGTACTTCTTGGACCACCCCTGCAATGCTCATTGCCGGTTCTGCTTTTTTGCTCAAAATCCCGCTGAATTATTGGTTTATTCACGGCGGTATGGGTTTGCCCGCTATGGGGGGCGAGGGTTGTGGTTGGGCGACCTCTGTTGTGATGGCCTTTGAATTTATTGCCATTATTTGCGTTGTGCAGTTTTCTAGAGTGAAAATAACCAACGTATTTGCAGAGTTTTCTTGGCCGGACACTGTCGAGATTAAGCGCTTGGTTCGGCTGGGCCTGCCAATTGGTCTTTCAACCTTTGCGGAGTTCAGTATATTTTCAGCCGTGACCCTATTAATCGGCCGCCTGGGCGTAGAGACCGTGGCGGCTAATCAGATTGTCAATAACGTCTCTGGCCTAGTTTTTATGATTCCGTTGGGGCTGGGTATGGCGACTTCAATTCGCGTGGGCTACAACGTTGGCGCTGGGGATTACGTTGCCGCTCGCCGTAGCGGTTTAGTGGCAGTGGGTGCAGGTTTCATATTCGCACTTTTTGCTGTCTCTGGATTGTTATTAGGTGGGGAATTTATTGTCAGCTTATATTCTACAGAGGCATCTGTGGTGGAGCTAGCAACAGGGCTATTAGTCATTGTTGCGTTTTTTCAATTAACCGATGACTTACAGGTTATTGGCATGGGCGCACTGAGAGGCTACAAGGACACAAGAGTGCCTTTTTTGATTGCTCTAGTATGCTACTGGGTAGTGGGATTTCCTGTTGCTTGGATCCTCGGGTTCGGCTATTTCGAAGCCTTAGATTTAGGTGTGTACGGTTACTGGATTGGCATGGCCACGGGTTTAACCTGCGCCGCAATACTTCTGCTCTATAGATTTAATAGGGTGTCTCGGCGTGAGATAGCCGCGCACAAGTTGCCGCCTGCACAGCAGGCTAGCTGATGGAATTATGGATTGGCTTAACCATCGCTGGTGCTTTTTTGCAGAATTTACGCTCGTTGTTGCAAAAGCGCCTAACGGGCGAGCTCTCTGTTAACGGCGCCGCCTATGTGCGTTTTGTTTATGCCATTCCGTTTGCTTGGATTTATGTCGCCTACATTTGGGAAGGTCGCGTTCCTGATATAAATTTTGCATTTATGGCATATGTGCTGGTCGGCGCAGTTATGCAGATCATCGCCACTTCAGCTTTAGTAGCCGCTGTAAGCGGTTCGCACTTTGCTGTGGGTACCGCTTTGAGTAAGACCGAGGCTGTGCAAGCTGCGCTTTTGGGCTTAATCATTTTAGGCGATGCTGTATCTGGTTTAGCATTAACAGGTATTGCGATGAGCTTAGTTGGCGTGTTCTTTCTATCCGGGAGTATTCGCACCAAGGACTTTCTTCAGGGTGATGCCAGCGTTTGGTACGGTGTGCTTGCGGGTACTGCGTTCGCGCTTTGTTCAGTATGTTTTCGCGGTGCCAGCTTGGCTTTAAGTATTGATGCTGATGCTGGCGCGCAGATAAATGGCCTACCAACATTGGGGTTAGCCGAGCGTGCGGGCTTTACTCTGGCAGTGACGCTGACCTTGCAAACAGTACTAATGGGGGTGTATCTCTCGCTGAGAGAACCTGAGCAAATAGGTAAAGTTGTCCGCAGTTGGCCTATTGCAATATGGGTAGGATTAATTGGCAGCGTTAGTTCTATATGTTGGTTTACGGCTATGACCTTGCAAAATGCTGCAATTGTCAGGGCTTTGGGCCAGGTGGAATTGTTGTTTACGCTGGTGACATCGGTTTTCTTTTTGCGTGAGCGTATTAGAATCCGCGAAATGATAGGCATGTTTTTACTGGTTTTAGGCATTCTTTTGCTTGTTTAAGTCGCTCTATAAATAGGGGGCGCCCAATGTACTTTTAACAAAAAGGTGCTTTTAGAAACTAACTCAATGGAGGGGAAGTCATGGAAGAGGTTTTAGTCAACAAGTTTACTACTCAAGCTGGCGGGGTATGGGCCGAGGTGGTTTTGAATCGACCCGAACGCAAAAATGCGATTACCGGGCCGTTAGGCATTGGCCTTGCAGAAAGTATTAATGCTCTAAATGCAGATGACCAAGTACAGGCAATTATGCTTCGCGGCGAGGGCGGAGCCTTTTGTTCTGGCCTAGACCTTGGGGCCTTTAACGCCACACCAGAGCCCGATTGGCTAGCAGATTTCCAAACTATTTGGCGCGGCGCCCATAAAGCATTGTTTCAATGCAACAAACCGATTGTTGGCGCCATGCAGCGGTATGCCATAAATGGTGGCGCTGCGTTAGCAGTTGCCTGTGACTATTTGGTTGTGGGTGAGCAGTCTTTTGTTCAAGTGGGTGAAGTGCAGATTGGTATGGCGGCGCCTTATAATCTTGCCTGGTTGAATTTGCGTTATAGCGAGGCCGTAATAGCAGAGGTGGTTCTTTTAGGTGACCGGCTAAATGGTGCGGATATGCTTCGTTTGGGCCTTGCTAACCAAAGCGTTGATGATGACCAAGTTCTGCAAACTGCCACTGCGATATGCGAGCGCTTTGCGGATTTCCCTAGTGGTGCGCCTGCAAAAATTAAGCAGGGTATGCGCGCGCGTTTAGGCCAAACCGCTGACCAGTGGTTTGACCTGCACACCGCAGCAACAGCGGGCACGCGTGTTAAGCCGCAGTCAATGAAATAGCGCTGTAGGTTTTAGCTTGATGTATATAGCGGCCTGAATATTCTGGGCATGTATTGACTTTAAACGACTGACTTTAAAAGGATGCGCAAAAGCGGTCCTATCGGTTATGTACTACGTCAACAGGACCTAGTGCACCAGAGCCTTTAGGCAGGGCGGCTGCGTCACATTGTTCTTCTAGATGATTGCATAACCAGATTTGCAAATCCTGCCACATAGATGAGATCTCCAGTTTTGCGGGGATCTTATCTGCGGAGGGTAGCTCTAACGTGACTGTTGGTATTTTTAAATCAACCCCGCTGTAATTACCCAGTGAGCCGGGGAAAACGCCCAGCCTAATTGCGGTTAATGCACCTAACTTGGTTGGCCCCTTCGGTGGGCCGTCGAAATCCACTCGCCCATACGGTGCATGCAGAGAGATGATCGCGTCAGGGTTGAAATCTGCAATTTGTTGGACAATCCATTTGACCTCGGGCTCGCTGGCGGGACTGTCGCCGGGGAAGCGTCTGGGGTCACTATTGTATTTGCTGCGCCATTTTGAGATCGCTTGTTCATACCAATCTTGGGTTAAAAAATTTCGGTTTAGATCTACGTTATTGGCGTTTTGTCTTTGCGGGTTCTTTCTTAATAGGCCGTCGGGGTTAGCAGATGGGAGAAACCGCCAATCAAATATTGAGTGTTCGCTCGCTTTTATTAGCATTCTCATCCATTTAAATGTCACTGAGATTGATGAGTACTCATCGCCATGGATACCGCCGATGATCAATACTCTTTTCCTTTGTAAGTTCGCTGTGTTGGAGTGGATGAAATCTCGATGCACTAAGGGTCTGCTCAGAACCGAAATTGCATCTGCTGAAAATTCCAGATGAAGGCACTCTTGCAAACTCAAGCTAAATAATTTCTCGCTAAGTTGCCTGCACAGAACGTCTATTTTTCCTGCCTGAACGTTACCAATTTTTGCTGCGGGGGGCTCGAGTTTGGTGGCGCTATTCTTGCTAGGCGAGGCTGCAATGGTGTCTTTGTTTGGCTGGTGTCTGCTCTTCGCTACATTTGTAGTGAGGCTTTGTTTAGGCTGTGTCTCGGTCTCTTTGCCGCCCCTACTGTCTTTAGTTACTTGTGTGGGGTTGGAGGCTTTGCTTTGTTGAGCCTCTGCCTGTTTTTGTTTTTCGATGAGTTTTTGGATTTGCCTATGAGTTCGCTCTGGGGCGTTTGATGGTCTTTCAAAGATTGAGCAGCCGGCGAAAAGTAATACGTTAGCCAGTCCAACAATATAAATCTTTCTCACTGATTGCCTTCGAATACTATTTTCCAGCGGTGGCGGCTATCTTTTTGCCATAGCGTAATTTTTCGCCCCATCCAATTGTAGTTACTGCTTGCATATTTTTGCTGGAAGCTCACCCACACTAGGTCGTCTTTTTCTGGGTAGTTGAGTATTTCAAAGTCCGAAAGCTGAATACTTATATGGGACTTAAAGGCGTTGATTCGTCCTTTATAGGTGTCCCAGTCTGAATAGTTGCGGCTGCCGTTGAAGAAGCTCCGGTGATAGAAAGCCATGTAGGCCTCGTGATCGAGGCTAACCCATGCATCGGACCATTGTTGTATTCTTTGGACTAAATATTCTTTTTCGTTTTCATAGTTGGTGTAGTCGAAGTTGTCGCTGATTATGACCGTTGTTTCTTTTAGTCGAATATAATTGGCTAATACTTCTAGGCTTTCATTGTCCATGGTAATGCAGCCTTTAGTATCTAGGTACGGAGCGGCCGCTTTTTCGCTTGGCCTCCCGTGGATCCAAATTCCGTCACCGGTTCGATCAAGAATTTTGTCGTATTGATTTGGATAATTTAGTGTGAAAGCGCCAGCCCCATAGCGCCTTGGCAATTCTTTTCCCGGAATAAATTTTTTGATTCTATAGATTCCAACAGGCGTTTTTTTGTCGCCAGCTTTCGTCTTTCCTATGCCGTTTTTACCTATAGACACCTTTGTAGTGAAGAGAGTTTCGCGCTTTCCCTCGGCTAACCCATCAAGCACTTGGAGTTCGCCTTTAGCGACGTTAACCCAGACTATAGGTAGTAGTTTGTTTTGATTCTCTTTTTCAGGACCGTTAGTTGCTACGAACGAAGGCGTGTCTGCAGGAGGGCTAGGTTCCAAGCTAAATACAGAGTTGCTTTTGCCAAATAGGAATAAGCACAGACTAAATATTAGAAGGGCTTTAAAGTTTATCGCTATGCTGCGTGTTTGGGAGCCATTAACAATTTTTTGATTAAGTAGAGACATATTTGCTCGTGAATTTTGGAGCCTCACACATTAAGTTCTTTGGCGCGAGGGTAATTGATTGAAGGCATAGAGTTTAAGGTAGGACTTAGGGAAATGGAGAGGTCAGCGGTCCCATGAAATCTACCGTTGAGTGCATAGGCACATCCCTACCCCTGTCGGATTGGGCTTTATTCTTTACTGGATGGCAGCTAAACGTCAAAGAGGACCCTAATGCCTTCGCTTAAAGCAATTAGCATCAGCAGTAACTACTGCTTTTCAAAGATACCGGTGAATCAAATTCGCTTTCTTGAGGGCCTGGGGCTTGAGGGTGATGTGCATAGTGGCGTAACGGTCAAACATCGGTCCAGAGTGAAACGAGACCCAACTCAGCCTAATTTGCGGCAGGTGCACTTGTTGTATTTCGAACTCATCCAACAATTACAGGCAGAGGGCTTTAACGTGTTGCCTGGATCAATGGGTGGGAATCTCACCACAGTCGGCATAGACTTATTGGGTCTGCCGCCGGGCACTTTGCTCGATATCGGCTTGGAAGCTCAGCTGTGTATCACTGGTTTAAGAAACCCGTGTAAGCAGTTAGATGATTATCAGCCAGGCTTAATGGCCGCGGTATTAGAAAGAGACGTTGATGGCGGTCTTGTGCGTTAAGCCGGGGTGATGGCAGTGGTTGTGAGGGGAGGTTTGATTCTGTCTCTTATACACATCTCCGAGCCCACGAGACGGACTCCTAT
>CAJXUL010000039.1 GCA_913060615.1 uncultured Gammaproteobacteria bacterium
CTCTCTATTCGTCGGCAGCGTCAGATGTGTATAAGAGACAGGCTTTTACAGCAGCCACTTTCATCGCATGATTGATATCACTGGCTCGAACATCCAGCGCACCGCGAAAAATAAACGGAAAACACAGCACGTTATTAACTTGGTTCACATAGTCAGAACGCCCTGTTGCTAAAATAACGTCTGGGCGCAGTTGACGAGCTAACGCGGGATCAATCTCCGGGTCTGGGTTGGCGCAAGCAAAAACTATGGGATTGTCTGCCATTGACATAAGCCCCTCCGACGATAATAAATTCGCACCAGAGAGCCCCAAAAACACGTCAGCACCTTCCAGCGCATCTTCCAAGGTTCTGTGATTAGTCTCTAAAGCAAAAGCCTGCTTAGTTGGTGTGAGGCCTTGCCGTTCAGAATGAATGACACCTCGACTGTCTAAAACCAGCAAATTTTCTTTTGTCGCGCCTAAAGACAGCAATAAATTACAACAAGTTACTGCTGCCGCGCCAGCGCCCATACAAACAAAGCGGGTATCTTTGATATCACGTTCGGTGAGAACTAACGCGTTGAGCATACCGGCAGCGGTAACAATGGCGGTACCATGCTGATCGTCGTGGAATACCGGAATAGAGCAACGCTGCTTCAGCTGCTGCTCAATTACAAAACACTGGGGCGCCCTAATATCTTCTAAATTGATACCACCAAATGTATTAGCAATCCGCGCCACGGTTTCAATAAACTCTTCAGGCGTTGCTGCATCTACCTCAATGTCTACTGAATCGATACCAGCAAAGCGTTTAAACAGTAATGACTTACCTTCCATGACGGGTTTACTTGCAAGGGGCCCTAAATCACCCAACCCAAGAATCGCTGAACCATCACTGATCACTGCAACCAAGTTTCCTTTGGCTGTATAGCGATAGGCGTTCTGCGGATCTTCCGCTATCGCGCGAACGGGCTCAGCAACACCTGGACTATAAGCCAGCGCCAAGTCGTACTGAGACGATGCCGAAGTGGTAAGACTCATCGCTACCTTACCCGGCCGGGGGTACTCGTGATAATCCAAAGCGGCTTTGCGAAATTCATCAGTCATTGTTTTTCCTGTTGGGCTAGTACTTGGGGAGGCGCTATTGGCAAAGCAGCGCATCATATAGATTTTTGAGCAGTCACAGGGGTTTATTACCTGTTTTTCAAATTTTCTACCTACGTGAGCGAAGTCTAAGGCACCTAAGCCATGCGAGCACAGACACTAGGGCCAGCGGACTGGTCAAAATAGACAAACGGTTCGGGCCTGTTTCTTTGACCCATCATTTAGCATTCGATGAATATCGTTCTTCACTCAAACCAGAAAAATAACTCTCCAACGGCTTAAATTCGGTACAAAGCCTTTTAAAATCCTCGCGCTTTAACACCAGCACCACGCCGTCTTCTTTGGCCACTACCTTGCCCGTTGTGGCGATGTCTTTCTTCAAAATCCGTTCACCCCAATGATCACCAGGCAAATATTCCTTGAGCAAACATTTTCCTGAATCGTCCACAACCTCCATCTCAAAGCTACCGGATACCACCGTATAAAAACCCTTAATTACTTCCCCGGGTAAAAACACAACATCGTCCCGAGCGTAATGAATGTAATCAGTCCCCGGGGTTTCCTCATGGGCCATCTGTACAATTGTTCTTGGCATGAAGTAGTCAAACAACCAATTTAAAGCAACTCTGAGTCGGGTTGAAAACCCAGGCAACATGCCGATGTAAAGGCCACGCCACATAATCCACGCAAACAGACCAGTAACAGAGAAGCCCAAAACTGTTGCCACCGCCCGGTAGCTGCCCAAGGAAGCAAGTGCGCCAAGTGGGCTGTAGTTAAAGTGTTGTAATTCTCTACCAGCAATCTTTGCCATAATATTTTTGGCTAAAAATTGCGCCTCTCGAACAGCAAATTGCGCCGTGGGGGGGGCATAGCCGGACTGGTCTTTTGTTGCGTCAAGGTCGCTAGCGTTGTTACCTTTTTCTTTGCTAAGGGGAATCAGAGCGGCATCTCCCAGAGCCCATACATTATCTAGCTCAACAACCTCTAGAGTACTGGTAACTGGAATTTTGCCTTTAACGAGATTCAAACCCAACGACTTAAGGAATTTAGATGGTCCATTACCAATAGTAGTCACTGTGGTTAGGCACGCAATAGACCGGCCGTCTTGGGTGCATACAGACATGGCAGTTGCCGAACGAATACCGGTTCTAAGGCGTACGTCTACCCCGGCACGAAGAAGAGATTGAGCGGCGTACTCACTTAACTCAGGATCCATCTCTGGCAACAGTCTTTCGCCGCGCTGAATCAAAATTGGCTTAATTTCTTCTCGCGTTATGTTTGGATAGTGCCGCAGCGTGCGGCGAATCATTTCCACCAACTCACCCATGGTTTCAACACCAGAGAACCCTCCTCCCGCCACCACAAATGTCAGCGCTGCATTTTTTAGCTGCGTGTTATTTGTGACGTCCGCCATCTCCAAACACTGAATTACATGATTCCGCAGGCGCTGGGCGTCTGCTAAATCCTTCATAGTCATACTATGTTGTGTAAACCCAGGAAACATAGATAATTCCGTAACCTGGCCTGTGGCAATGACCACGTGATCGTAGGACACTTCCACCACCATGGTTTTACGTCCCTGCAAAACAGTAATTTTTTTCTGCTTAAAGTCGATACTCTTGACTTCAGCTAGGCGGATTTTGACCTCTGAGAGCATCAGCCTCAACGGCGTTACTGCGTCCTGAGCATTCAATGTGCCGGAAGCAATTTCAGGCAACAAAGGTTGAAAGACAAAGTAGTTGCGCTGACTAATCAACTCTACTTCTACATCGCCTAATGCAGCTGCATATTTTTGCAAATATTTGGCTGTGAACCCACCGCCAAAACCACCTCCAATAATGACAACTTTAGTTTTCTTCACAGTTTTTTATTTTCCAAACTTTGCATTTAAAAACTTTTCAATTAGCAGTCTTTTACTTTCAAGTCTTTGGCTTTCAAGTCTTTCGTTTTAGGTCTTTCGTTTTCCGAGTTTCGTCTGATATTAAGCCGCAAATCGTTAACAACTGAGCATAGAATAAGCCGCGCGTAGCTTTTTCTCGGATGAAGCCGCAAATAAAGAGATTGGCCACCGGCCAAAACACCTTGAGGCAACTACCGAAGAGAGATTTAAGACATCCGGCAGTCGGTCAACAGGAGCTTTTTTGCCGCGCAGGCCTAAGAACTATCAAATGTTACAACCGCGGCCTTCGCAGGTACCGCCTGATCCGGAGAGAAAAATACTAGGGAGCAATGCTTTGCTTGAATACAAATTTGCTCAAGAAGGTTGGCTGACCTCTACAACTGATGGCGCCATTACCGTCAATTTCGAGCGTTTACTGCAAACAAATATAGACGCCCTATGGCACCTTATTACTGACCCGAAGGAATTAACTCGTTGGTCCCCGAGCTTCAAATTCGAAGCGAAATTGGGCGGCAAATACGAGTTATGGTTCGTAGAAGAGCCCTCTGGACCGCCACATCTACAAGGTGAAATAGAGGCATATCACGCACCGAACCTGCTCCAACTAGGCAGCATTATTTTTCGGCTTGATCCAATTGAATCTGGCTGCCGACTAAAGTTTTCCGATACCCTAGTGTTCCCAGATAACTTGAGCAAAATTGAAGTGGCATTAGCCGTGCTGGCAGGTTGGCACCGTTATTTAGATCTCTTGGAACAAGCACTCACTGAGGAATCCGTGCAGCGGAACATGCCAGAACCCGACTACTCAGCCCGCGCCTTTGCCGGCCGACACTTAGTTAGCTAACACTAGGTCCAAACATTAGCAGCTATCATTCGTCGCACCCTTTGCGTGCTGATTAAGGCGTAAACATCCGCTCGAGTACTTAACGATATTGCCCGTGATATTCATCATTGGGGCGCATATCTGTTGCACTGGCTACCCGGTTGGTCATGTTGAAAAACGCTGCAACATTGGCAATGTCCCAAATGTCGCGGTCGCTAAAACCTACGTCGCGCAAAGCTTGGCGATCAGGCTCTTCAATCTTGTAACTCTCAACCGTAATTTGCGCAGCAAAATCTAACATCGCGCGCTGACGCTCATCTAACTCGGCCACTCTATAGTTCATAACCATCGCTTCGCCGAGCTTAGCGTCGCCAGAAAGTTCCCGCACTGCCGCGCCGTGAGCTGTTAGGCAATAAAAACAACGATTAATAGAAGACACTACGACAGCAATCATTTCACGCTCTAACTTACTCAAACCGCTGCCAGCCAGCATCAAGTCGTTGTAGAAACCGGTGAACGCATTGAGTTTATCTACATCAAAGGCATAGGCTTGCAGAACATTAGGCACCATGCCCAACTTGTCCTGACATATGTCAAAGTACTTTTGCGTCCCTTCAGGTAGTGGGTCGAGCATAGGCAGGTCTAAAGCAGTGGGTTGGGACATTTATCTTTCCAAATATAGAGTTAATAGGGCAGTCTTTCACAAAGTGTCGCGGCAGGAAACCATAGCGTTAAACCATAGCGTTAAACCATAGCGGTAAACCAATCTTTCAAAACCCCTACCGCCCAGCCTAAGTTCAGTACGCCATATCTGAAGCGTCATTCATCTGCATTTGTGAAGAGCCAAAATAACAAACGCTGATCTTTATACCAACAGGACTCAACATGATGCATAGCAATAAGCAAAATTTCCCCCTAATGCTTGCCGGCAAAGACTCACCCAGTGGTGAATTATCAGTTACATCACCTTACACCGATCAAATCATCGGCAGCGCTTCCCTGTGCAGTAGTACACACATTGAGGCCGCGCTCAGTGAAGCCCAGAACATATTTCGCAACCGCGCCCAATGGCTCAGTGTCAGCGAAAGAGTCCGAATACTAGAGAATACTGCCCAGCTTATGCTCGATGAATCCCAGTCCCTTGCTGAAAATGCGGCAGCGGAGGGTGGTAAGCCCCTTGCAGATTCTATAGTGGAAGTAACCAGAGCCATCGGGGGTATAAAAATGTGCGCAGAACATATTTCCGCACAAAGCGGCGACGTAATTCCGCTGCAAGAACCCCAGCCGAATACTTTGCGCATTGGCTTCAGTCAAAAAGAACCTATCGGTGTGGTGGTAGCCGTCAGTGCGTTCAACCACCCACTGAACCTTATCGTTCACCAAGTGGGCGCCGCCATTGCCGCTGGGTGTCCGGTCATTGTTAAGCCAGCGGACGACACACCCCTCTCCTGCTTACGATTTGTGCAATTACTAAGGCAAGCCGGACTGCCCGACGCGTGGGCCCAAGTTGCTCTTCCGGACGCCCTAGCCTTAGCTACACAATTGGTATGCGACCCTAGAGTGGCGTTCTTTTCGTTTATTGGCAGTGCTAAAGTGGGTTGGATGCTGCGCTCTAAGTTAGCACCAGGCACCCGTTGTGCGCTGGAACATGGCGGCGTGGCACCGGTCATCATTGATGCCAGTGCAGATCTTAACAAAGCTATTCCAGCCATTTTGAAGGGCGGCTTCTATCACGCTGGGCAAGTTTGCGTTTCAGTCCAGCGTATATTCGTACATAAATATCTAAGCCAAACTTTTGCTGCAGAACTAACTGCACAAGCTCAACGCCTAAGCGTGGGTGACCCGTTAAGTGCAACTACGCAAGTCGGCCCATTGATAAGACCCGCAGAAGCCCAGCGCATTGACGACTGGGTACAAGGGGCTGTTGCCGACGGCGCGCAATTACTTTGCGGTGGCGAAATATTGCCCAACAACTGTTATGCACCAACAGTACTGCTGAATCCCTCTAGAGAAGCCAAAGTCAGCCGTGAGGAAATTTTTGGCCCTGTCGTTTGCATCTATGAATACAGTGACCTGACGGACGCCATCGAGCAAGCCAATGAATTAGACGTGGCTTTTCAGGCAGCGGTATTTGCCCAAGACATAGATCAAGCTATGAAGATTTATCACCATATTGACGCCTCCGCTGTAATGCTCAATGACCATACAGCTTTTAGGCAAGACAACATGCCCTTCGCCGGGTTAAAGCACTCAGGCTTAGGCGTGGGCGGTATTGGGCATACTATTGATGATATGCAAATCAGCAAAATGTTAGTTATGAAGGCACCTCATAACTTTTAACAATAAGCTATTAGTTAGAAGCGTTTTCTTGGGCGGTAGCTGAAAAGTGATATGTATCGCTCCCTCGGCTAGATAACACATACACCTAACGCTGGTAGCGCACCTGCCCCGCTACAATAGTCATGTCTACCTCAGTATCCAGAATCAGAGCTTCTTCAACACTGAGTATATTCTGCGAAAGCACCACAATGTCTGCTAACTTGCCTGGAGTTAGTGATCCTTTGTGTTCTTCTTCAAAAGCAGCATAAGCGTTATTAATGGTATAGCTAGCGAGCGCTTCGGCTCGAGTCATAGCCTGTTGAGGGTGGAATTTTTTGCCGTTTTTGGTCATCCGCGATACCGATGCATAAAAGGACGCAATAGGATTTATTGCTTCCACTGGCACATCGGTGCCGTTAGCCACAACAGCGCCAGTATCGATTAAATCTCGCCAAGGATAGGAGGTGAGCTTTGTACGCTCCTCGCCCAACCGCGATGGCACCCATGGACCATCGGAAGTGCAATGCACGCCTTGTATAGCCGCAATAACACCTAACTCACCGAATCTCGGTACGTCTAAGGGATCTATATGCTGAGCGTGCTCTACCCGCCAACGCAAATCTTTGACAACATCTTTGCCCATCTTTGCCGATACACTTTGTTCAGAAGTAAACGCACGTTCGTATAAATCTAAAGTTTCTCGATTGGCTCTGTCACCAATCGCATGGGTATTCACTTGATAACCGAACTTCACCGCCAACCGAGCGGTCTCTTCAATATCCTCAATAGATTCCAAAACCAAACCGGAAGTGCTCGGCAAATCCACGTACGGCTCTAACAACCAAGCACCGTGAGCACCAAGAGCACCATCAAGTTGACGCTTAATAGAGCGAACGGTGAGAAAATCGTTTTCTTCGGCGGGCATTAAATAGGAAGGAAGAAGTTGTTCCATCTGTGCGTTACTTTCGCCGCGCACCATGACATATAACCTAATGGGTAGCGTGCCTTCACTTTCCAACTGTTTAAAAAAGTCTATGGTGGCAAAGTCTGCACCGGCGTCCTGGAAAGAGGTCACACCATTAGCCAGGGCTTCTGAGCTTGCAAGGAAAACTTGCTCGCGCTTAAGTCGCGCAATTTCTTCAACACTGCGTCGAGATTCATACTCAACGCCAGCACTGGCCACTAACCGCTGGGCGGTTTCACGCAATAAACCAGTCGCGCGCCCATTCTCCGCGCGAAGAATTGTGCCTCCCTCTGGGTCTGCTGTGGCATCAGTAATACCTGCGGCTTGTAGCGCTGCGTCATTAGCAAAAGCAGCATGGCCGCTTGCGTGGCCCAAAAAAACTGGATTATTTGGCGATATAAGATTGAGAGTGTTATTCAAAGGCACACCGTCGATGGCGTCCTCAGGAATCCGCTCCCACTTGTCCTGGTGCCAGCCGCGACCAAAAATCCATTCGCCTGGTTCAGCGCTGTCAACGGCAGCCGCCACTCGGCGTACCGCCTGTTGCCAATTAGAAATATCCGTCAGATCTAATATTTGTTTAGAGCGGCCCAGGCTCATAAAGTGACCGTGGCCTTCTATAAAGCCCGGCATCGCCATGCGACCGGCCAGATCAATCACTTGGGTATCGGCATTAACATAAACACCAATTTCTTCATCACTACCCACTGCAATGATTTTATGCCCAGTAACCGCAACGGCCTGCACATTGCCAATGGCATCATCAACAGTTACGACGACGCCATTTAGCAAGACCATATCCGCGAAGACTGTGGGTGGCACTAGAGTTTTACTCGGCGCGTCGCAACCGCCTAGCACTAAAACCAAAAGAAACATGCCGCCAAGCGACGAAAATTGATTCAGTAATAAAAGGCGCATACAACACTCCGCAGCTCAAAACGAAAATGACAAATGAGTGAATATGCAAAGAATACTTGCCCCTGCTAGTCAATTGCCGACCTAGAATAATATAACTTACCTTAACGTATGATCTTTATGTAGCTCCCAAGGACGCGCTCTTGTAAGTAACACATCTAATAAATTGGCTTGAAAATGCCGATTTCCGGTCAATGCCAAATGCTCAGCACAAAGCAGAAAACTATAGGCCAGCGGAAAGTATGAAAACTTATGTCGTGGCGTATGCGGGGAAAGTACGTCTCGAGCCAACAGCGAAGGCTTGGTAACGATGCCGTCTCCAGGGTCGTACATAAGATCTTGGTAATCCACACCTGGCACCTTCGAACGAATTTGCCTGGGACTAAATCTTACCACTCGGTTACCAGCACGGTCGTTTTCAACCACCCAACGAGAGGGTGTAGCCGCACAATTACCACCAAATACCACCAACTTGACTGGCGGTTCTAGCACCTCAGCGCACCCGCCTTTGCCTTCGTCATAGTTTGGACATACTGTAAGAGCCCAGCTGAACCGTCGCGCTCGCTCGGCATTGCGTGCAAAGTGCTTAGTTAGCCTTTGATAGTAATCTGCGCCATTTTTTTCAATTACTCTTGCGCGCACTGCTGGCGAAAAAACATTCCAACCCAGCTCACGCCAAATCGCGGCATCAAACTGATCAATATCTAAGCGCTCACCAGAAGTGTCATAAAGCCAATCTACAATGCGATGAGGAAATAACTGGTAAGTACTGGGCATGGTGGCCACAACTTCCTCAGGAATTCTCCTTAAGCCAACTATCTGACCACGGATAAATCCTTCAATAGCGGACACGGAACCCAAATTAGGCGCGCCTAACAAAATCATTTTGTTAATGGCATCTGCGCCAGCCCACGTGACTTTCAAGTCATTACCTTGCAACACATCTTTATCGCCAAAGCGCAAATAATATCGGGCCATCAAACCGCCCATGCTGTGCGCAATTACATCTACTTTAAGTTTCGGGTTGGCATAGTCTGTACGAATGGCGAGAATAAATTCATGCAGCTTCTTCACCGTATGGACATTGTCCTGACGCCAGTCATAATCGAATACGTATAATCTCCGCTGACCTAGACGCGGCGGGCCCGCACCTAAGAGTGCTCTTTCGTAGCCAGCGTAATCCACTAACACGCGCAGCAACTCGCCATAAAAATCTACACCCAATTTACCCTCAGCAATACCAGCAGACACCAAGCTTTGCTGGTCTGGATTGTCCGCGTCGAAATCTAAAACCAAATCTCGATACCTACCCCAAGCAACATCAAACAGGGATCCAGGCCACACTTCTTTACCTGTTTTAGTATCCAACAAGCGACTGCCCAGCAAACCGGGAATAATAATCACAGGAGGATGAATTTCCGCGCTTTCCTGAGCGTCTAACACATCTAAGTAGAGTGCCTCAAAATTTGGCGTCAACACGCGGCAACCGCTTATCGCAAAAATACAAAAGCAGATCGCTAATATTGAGCAAACATTGTTTTTTCCGGCAATCATTGACTAAGCCTCCACATCGTCCCTAAGCCAGTGGTGGAAGGTGGCAGCATTTTCCTTAATCGCGCACCTTCGGATTTTTTGTCCCCTCATGGGGCAAAGCAAATGAGGACAAAATGGGATGATGAATACCTATAACAAAGCAGCAAAGCGAAACCAGACATATGGTTATATACAGCCTACCTAACGTCGCCAATAGCTAGAAATTTGTCTAGCCACACATCTGTGTAGTACTTTCATACACACGAACCAACGGGTAAAAAGCCAAAGCGGTAACCTTTATGCAAAGTAGTGAATCGACATACCAACAGAATCGGGCTAATAAGCCTTATTTGAAGTTTAGCTGGGTCGTAGTTGCCTATTTTTGCGCAGTAGGCGCAGCACTCATAGCCATCGCTTATATGCCCTCCCAAAGTCCATTGATGCAAGCTGTGGTAGCGGATATCACAGCGACAATTGTCATATTCCTATTCTCCTGCATGTTCCGAAACTCTAGCTTTTATGACCCGTATTGGTCGGTCGCTCCGCCATTGCTAATGATCTTTTGGATGCTCAGCTATAACGTATTTGATCCAAGATTGGGGCTCATATTATTGCTCACTACGCTCTGGTCTATGCGCCTCACGCATAATTGGGCTAGGGGATGGCAGGGGCTGGGGCACATAGATTGGCGTTATGTTGATTTAAGGGCCAAGACTGGAATATTTTTTCCAATCGTGGATTTTTTAGGCATTCAAATGTTTCCAACAGTGCTAGTGTTTATCGGCTGCCTACCCTTTTGGCTACTTGTAACTCAGGTAAGCGCGACACCCGGCGTTGAACCAACTTTTACAGCAGCGGATCTAATATGGGTAGCAGTTGGCTCTTGCGCAGTATGGCTAGAATTCCGTGCGGACAATGTTTTAAGTGCGTTTCGCCAAAACCCAGACAATTCAAAGCAAGTACTGGACTACGACGTTTGGAGTTGGTGCCGACACCCTAATTATTTGGGCGAAATAGGCTTCTGGTTAGCTTTAGCTATAGCAGGATATGTCGGATCCGGCTCGCTTTACGCCTGGGTGGGGTTCATTGCAATGGTCATGCTGTTCATTGGCATAAGTATTCCCATGATTGACAAAAGACAGCTGGCTAACAAAAGCAAATACGCTGCCTACCACGAACAAGTACCGAGTCTAATTCCCAAAATAGGACGACAAAAACATAGCTGAACAAAAAACTATCTCGACAAAAACTAGCCGGACAAAAATTAGCTAAAAAAAGGCCTAGAACAGCAAATTCTAGGCCTACATTTTTTTGCTCCGCGAGCCAACTATACGCAGTGTTACTTCAGCTCTAAGCCCTGCATGGCGCCTTCTTCGCGCCAGGCGTCCAGCACCTTAAAGAACTTCACCGGTCCAGCACCATAAGAGCCATTTTGCACGCTCTTCGGGTTGGGTTTACCTTCGTTGTTATAGTAGCCGGGCGTACAACTCGCCTGAAAACTCTCGCTGAGCCGCGACATTTTAACAATTTCCTGCACCCAATCAGCTTCAGCTTCTGCTGATACCTCTACAGTTTCGGCATTTGCCTCAGCGCAGCGATTCATTATGTAGGCAATATGCTTGGCTTGTTCATTCATCGCGTGAGGAAAACTGACGGTAAAACCAGACTGCGCGTTACTGATAATAAAGCAATTAGGGAAGCCTCTAGTTTGCAGGCCGTGCAGAGTAGATATGCCATCCTGCCATTTGTCCTTCAGACTGACACCATTACGCCCAATCAAATCGTAGCCGGAGCGCCGAGTGTATTCAGTACCCACCTCAAAACCGGTGGCGAAGACAATGCAGTCCAGTTCAATCTCTACGCCGTTGGCAACAATGCCATTCTCAGTAATTCTGTCGATTCCTTGGCCTTGGGTGTCAACCAAGCGCACGTTAGGTAAATTAAACGCATCTAAATATTCATCATTGAAACAAGGACGCTTACAAAACTGGCGATAGTAGGGTTTCAGTGATTCAGCCGTATCGGGGTCATTGACCAACTCTTCGGCCCTGGCGCGCACCTGCTCCATTTTCTGAAAATCTGCTAACTCCATTTTCTCGGCAATTTCCTGGGGCGAAAGACGCGCACCACCTTTGAAATTAACCATAGAACCCAAATTACGAATGATCTCAGTCCAACCATCGTTAACCATATCGACGTCTGCAAACCCACCAGAGACCAAGGTATTGAAGTTGTCCATCCGCTCTTGCTGCCAACCAGGCTGCAAGCTTGCCGCCCATTCTGGATCGGTAGGTCGGTTAGCTCGGACATCTACAGACGACGGGGTACGTTGAAACACATAAAGCTCATCTGCGCCTTTAGCTAAGTGGGGGACGCACTGAATTGCTGTAGCACCGGTGCCAATCACGCCAACTTTTTTGCCTTTAAGGCCAGTTAAGTTACCTTCAGGGCCACCACCGGTGTAGTTATAATCCCACCGACTGGTATGAAACGTATGGCCTTTATAATCACTAATACCCTCAATGCCAGGCAGCTTAGGGCGATTTAACGGGCCATTGGCCATAACCACATAACGCGCGCGCATACGGTCGCCTCTATTAGTTTTCACCGTCCATAATTTGGTCGCCTCTTGCCACTCAAGACCTTGTACTTCGGTTTGAAAACACGCGTGTTCATAGAGGTTAAATTTTTCGCCAATAGCCTTGCTGTGAGCGAGAATTTCTGGCGCGTGGGTGTACTTTTCTTTGGGTACGAAGTTGAGCTCTTCGCAGAGTGGCAAATACACGTAAGATTCAACATCGCATGCAGCGCCAGGATATCTGTTCCAATACCAAGTGCCGCCAAAGTCACCGCCCTTTTCAATAATACGCACGCTACCCACACCGGCTTCAGTTAAACGCGCCCCGGACAACAGACCACCAAAACCGCCACCAATCACGATGACATCTACCTGGTCTTCTAGTGGTGCTCGTGAGAACTCTGATTCAACATAGGGGTCGTCTACATAGTGGGAAAAATCCCCTACTACCTCTTGATATTGCGCGCTGCCGTCGCTGCGCAAGCGTTTGTCTCTCTCGATCCGATATTTTTCTCTCAACGCAGCAGGATCAAAACCCAATTCATTTACAGCAGAATTCTCACTAGACACAGTTACTAAACTCCTAAATCTCTCAACACATTTACCAACTTATACCACCGAACCCAAAAACGCCCCGCCCACCACTGCAAGGAAAGCAGTTGAATAGGAAAATAGGCGCTTTGAGCACGGGCGCAGGGATAACACATAGCTTGTAAATAGCGTTTATTACTTTTAATACTTCTTTTGCTTTTATTGCTTTTATTAGTTGGCAACTCCCTCCGGCGCGGCCCCTAAGCGGTGTTATTATAGATCCGTGAAGTAATAAAAGGATAGAGCGACATAGCAATTGCAAAATCCAGACAGTGTGCAACGTGCAATTTTACGGGGCTTTATCAAACTGAGTAAAAGTACGACAGGTTTGTGCGGGCACCACTCAAACCTTTGCAGCCCAGCAACCTGACGAGGGCGGCATAAAAAAGCGCGTTGCTTTTATTCCTAACAAACGCATCGATCAAAGTTAGAGAAGGTTAGAGGGAGTTAGAGGCTATGCCTGAACAGGTAAATTACTGACAAGCAGCTGCAACGCTAATAATTACTTCCGTAAACGCGCCAGCATGGGGCAAGTTTCAATGCGCAGCAGAGAGAAAGATGTACAAGATCCGCATCGCACACAGTTAGCGGGCCCGACTAAACCCGTCAGCTTCAGAGACAAACCCAACCGACATCGAAGTATCGTATTGTTAAGCGTTACGCAGCGCAGCCATTTATTCTAGTGCTACGCCTTGCTGCCGCAACAACTTCACCTTCCTCTCGCCTATACGAGTGCCGCTGCGCTTTTGCCCCAACAACCATAGCCCTAGCTTATAGCCGTCGTGACTTATATAAGAAACCGGAACATTCGCGTCTCTATTTTCACTAACGTACTTTCTTAGGTGCTTAAAACCTTCATTCCATTCTGACTCGCTAACCATCATCATCCCCTCGCAAAGAAACAACCTCAAGCAATTGGCCAAGCTATTGAAGCTATCGACCGCGAACCTACTGTATACACCTGCTGTTAAGCATATGTAACCAATACATTTACGACCGGCGCAGGAAAAACTTACACTTTGTTACCTTACACCCCAAATTTGATGTCGTTATTCCAAAATGCTATCCAAAACGTGTTTTTTATACGAAAAAATGTGGTTGGTTATATGAAAAGCGCACTTGAGTCACGCACCGCCGCCTACACGCAGAGAAAGTCGGAAGCAGCGTAATTGGCACTGCACAACGAGAAGCACTTAAAATATTGAGCTTGCTAGGGAAGTTTTTTGCTATGGGCTAAACATTGACATGCATCGAATGATGCTACAGAAAATTGCTAACGATCCGTATGGGCGCCGTAATTGGCACCCATCCTGTTAAAAGGCCTATCTAGTAACGAGTTACATACGCTCTATAATAATTGCAGGCGCCATACCGCCTGCTGCACACATAGTCACCATGCCAGTAGACTTGTCACCGCGCTCTAACTCGTCTAACGCAGTACCAATCAACATCGCACCTGTCGCGCCAATTGGGTGACCAAGTGCAATGGCACCACCATTGACGTTAACTTTGCTGTGATCAACACCTAGATCGCGCATAAACTTAACCGGCACTACTGCAAAAGCTTCGTTCACTTCAAACAGATCAATGTCGCTTAGAGACATTTTTGCTTTGCCCAGTACTTTTTTCGCCGCATCTACTGGCGCGTTCAAGATATGTTCAGGTGAATGGCCCATATTTGCCATTGCCCTGATCTTAGCTCGGGGCTTTAGACCATGTGCTTTGGCGTACTCGGGAGATGCCAATACTAGCGCGCCAGCGCCATCGACAACACCGGAGGAGCTGCCAGCGTGATGAACGTGTTCTATATCAAGCCCCGGCCAATGCTTGGCAACCATCTGACGAAAAGTCATACCTGAATCGTAAAAGGGTAAGTCCATGAAATTACCGAATACCGGCTGCAGCTTAGCTAGGCTTTCCGCAGTGGTCTGTGGACGAGGAAATTCTTCGTTATCCAAAGCCAATGTGCCATCAGGACGATAAACCGGCACCAAACTCTTAGCAAAAGCGCCTGCTTGCATAGCTAGTCCTGCTCGACGCTGGCTTTCTGCGGAAAATGCATCTAACTCTAAACGGCTAAAGCCTTCTTGTGTGGCAATAATATCTGCTGCAATACCCACATTAGTTTGCGGATGACGATCACGTAAATCAGTGTTGTGAGCGTCTAGGGGCGTAGGAAATCCCTCCGCCGACACGTAGGACATCATTTCAACACCACCGGCCACAACCAAATCTTCCATACCGGACATAATGCTGGCAGCAGCCATATTCACAGCGGAGATACCACCGCCACAAAAGCGATCAAGTGTGACACCGGATGCCTTGATAGAATATCCAGCGTCCAATGCCGACATTCGGCCAATGCAATTACTTTGCTTTTTCACCTGACTGCTACAGCTAATAATGACGTCGTCAATTTCTTCTGTATTGAGGTTATTTCTTTCAGCGAGCGAGCGCAGTACCGTTGAGAGCAGCTTCTGAGGATGTATTTCCCAGAGTGCGCCTTTGCCTTGCTTACCAACACCTCTTGGGGTGCGCGCCGCGTCAATAATCCATGCTTCCATACTGTCTTCTCCCGCTATTTTTCTAAAAATCTGAACTCTATGAGTTTGGAGATACTCTGATAACACAGAGTACTAGGTCACTAAGGCCTATTTCATGAATCGCCTAAATCCCATTGCGACTCTCCATTCGTGTCTGAAGGTTATCACAACATTGTGTGAATTCGCTGTCGCGGATATCGGCTAAAAACATACTTTTCTTTGGTGTATCCTTGGCTAGGCGTCATTGCCAACAAACGTTTTCCGAACAATTAGAACATTGCGAGTGGATTATGCAATCAGACCCAAACAAGATGTTGAAAAAACACCGGCAGCTCAATCAGCTAGATATGGCTATCGTCGCCAGCCACATTCAACGCGAGGGCGACGAATGGATCTACAACACGATTATGCTAGAAGGTTACGATGTGCCTTTTAAATATGTGCGAAAGAAAGCCTACAAAAGCCTCAAGGGCGCTCGAGTAAACGTGACCTACTACCCAGAAACTGAACAAGTTGCAGGGATGGATTTCGAAGTTATGAAGGTTGTGCGTATTAGGCGTTCGTAGGAATATATGTCACTTATTCTTCAGAACAAACCCCTCAAATGTGTCAACTACACCGCTAAAAGTATCTCTAACCCAGTGTCTAATTACACAACTACTGACAAATTCAACTAGAAGAATATCGAAAAAGTCTCGTACACTCAGACCTTTGAAAAACAAGGAGAGCACTATGAGCACACAAGACACTTACGTTCCCCCCAAAGTATGGACTTGGGATCAAAGCAGCGGTGGCAAATTTGCCAATATCAACCGCCCTATCGCCGGTGCAACTCATGACAAAGAACTACCTGTGGGTGAACACCCACTTCAACTTTACTCTCTGGGCACACCCAACGGCGTAAAGGTCACTGTTTTGCTTGAAGAACTCCTCGCGCTAGGCTTTAGCGGCGCCGAGTACGATGCTTGGATCATTAATATTGGTAACGGCGATCAATTTAGTAGCGGTTTCGTTGCAGCCAATCCGAATTCAAAAATCCCAGCGCTGATGGACCACAGCACCTCGCCCACCACCAGAGTGTTTGAGTCTGGGGCGATCATGGTTTATTTGGCTGAAAAATTTGGTGCATTCTTACCCACAGAACCTTCACAGCGCGCTGAATGCATGTCGTGGTTGTTTTGGCAAATGGGTAGCGCGCCTTACTTGGGTGGCGGCTTTGGTCACTTTTACGCCTACGCTCCGGAAAAATACGAATACCCAATCAATAGATTTGCTATGGAAGTGAAACGCCAGTTGGACGTACTGGACCGCAACCTAGCTGAACGCGCATACCTTTGTGGCGATGACTACAACATTTCAGACATGGCCAACTACTCTTGGTATGGCAACTTAGTGTTGAACAACATCTACGAATCAAGAGAATTCCTCGACGTTGCAAGCTATACCAACGTTGCACGGTGGGCTACACAAATTGAGGAACGCACGGCAGTGCAGCGTGGACGCAGAGTCAACCGACCTTGGGGACCAGAAGAAGAGCGTGTCACAGAACGCCATAGTGCCAGCGACTTTGACTAGCATTCGCTTCGCTAATCGTAATAAAACGAACTAGTCTCAATGCCAACGCGGACTCAACCATGGGTCCGCTGTTGTCAGCCGCTCACGCCGACACTGAGCCAAATTAGGCGACGAGCAACGCGTAAACCCGCTCGCCCAACCTTTTGCTGCTCACAACCTGTCATCCACTATCTGTTATCCAATACCAAAAAGCATTGAAGGAACACCAATGACCGAACAAACCCCCTTAGTCCTTAGAGAAGATGTCGATCAAGTCGCATACCTCACCCTTAACCGACCAGACAAACTCAACGCGTTAACAGTTTCCATGTTCGAAGAACTGCGCAAACATGTATCCGATATCAGCAAAGATGCTTCCGTAAGTTGCGTAGTGTTGAGCGGCGCAGGCAAATGTTTTTCCGCCGGTCACGACTTAGCAGATATCGCTGGAGGAGAGCGGGTGCCCTCACGCGGCTGGCACTCCGAAACCCTGCGCCTTATGGAGTTGCTGCCCAAGCCGGTCATCGCGGCCGTACACGGTCACTGCTATACCGGCGCATTGGAGGTTGCCCTTGCAGCTGATTTTATTGTTGCCTCCACTACCGCAAGATTTGCCGACACCCATGCGAAATGGGCACTCACACCGGTATGGGGTATGAGCCAACGCCTACCCCGCCGTGTAGGGGTCAGCACAGCCAAGCGTATGATGTTTACTGGCGCCACACTAAAGGCTGAAGAAGCCCTGAGAGTAGGATTAGCGGAAGTGGTGTTAGACAACGAAAACTTTATTCACGAAGTGGCTGATATGTGCAAAACCATCGTAGATAACTCTTCATTCACTCATGCTGCAAATAAAAAGCTAATCGAGACTACCGACGGTAAATCGTTAGATGGCGGCTTGCAGTGGGAAGTCTACGCCAGCGAGGGCGTAGGCCCTGATATGCAGGCGCGCATAGCAGCCTTTAACAAAAAGTAGCCGCTTAGATGGGCTGCAGATGCCGGGTATCCGGCATTTGTAGCGGCTGGCTAATTTTTCGAAAGATAATCAGCAAATGACAGACCAGCAATAGAAAGACCAGCAATAGAAAGACAACATGCTCACAAACCTAAATAAAACTCTCAGCAATTCACAAGTACTCTTACAGCCTATGGCACCTCAGCATCACGAGGAATTGCGCCTAGCCTGCGCTGAAGATCAGGAAATATGGGACATTTACCCAAACTCAATGCTGGGCGAACACTTCGACAAAGCCATGGCCGACATGGGTAGGGCTCAAGACCGAGTGGTATTTGCTGTCATCAAAATTGACCTACACGGTTCGCAAAAAGTCGTCGGCATGACAAGTTACATCAACCCAGACCTCCAAGGCGTGGTGGAAATCGGCGGCACTTATATCAGTCCCGAAGTTAGAGGAACAGATTTCAACCTGACTATGAAGCGCTTGCTCATAGAGCACGGGTTTGAATGCGGTTATCGCCGCATTGAATTCCGCGTGGATGTGCGCAATAAGCGCTCGCAAAAAGCAGTACTCAAACTAGGGGCAAAACAAGACGGCATTTTGCGCAAGAACAAGATCACCTGGACAGGGCATATTCGTGACACGGCAGTATTTAGTCTTTTCCAAGACGAATGGCAGACAACTCACGGCGCCCTAGCACCTAGCACCTAGCACCTAGCACCTAGCACCTAGCACCTAGCACCTAGCA